>NZ_JAUFPZ010000002.1:3066428-3368214 GCF_030409505.1 Zunongwangia endophytica
AAATTTATAAAGCGCTAAATGAGCAAGACTGGAACCGGGACTATATTTTAAAAGTTCTTGTGCCGTATCAAAAGCTTCTTCCTCCATATCCTCGTCGCTGTAAACGTAGATAAGATTGAGGTAATTTTGTTCTTCTTCGGGATTTTCCTGAATAGCTTTTTCTAAACTGGAGATCTGAGCATCGGTATTGTTGGTACGCGCATAGATTTGGCGTCGCATCCTAGTTCGGTAATTATTCTTGCCGTATTGCTGATCTAAACTATCGATTAGCTTTAAAGCACTATCATAATGATCGCTTAGAATATATAAATCGGCTAAATCTTCTCTATATTTTTTATCGATTTTGATTAAATCCCTCAGAATTACTATCGCACTTTCGTAGTCTACAGCTGCAATTTCATTCTCGTAATAATCTCTAAGAATATTCTCCTGTTTTGGCTTAAGCGCTAAGGCTTTTATAAAATTCGGTTTTGCATTTTCGAACTCTTCTAACGAATAATAGTTTTTAGCCATTTCGTAATACACAATCGCTTTACTATTATCGATTGCCAGGCATTTTTGTAAGACGCTATTCGACTTTTCGTAATTTTCGATGCCTCGCTGTTTTAGAGCTTCAAAAAAATATTCCTGAAAAGCATCCTCTACTTCGCCAAGATCAGTATTTACTGTAGCGCTATTTTCTTCTTCTTGCTGAAAAAAAGCAAAGGCCTTTCCCGGTAACAGAAAAAGGTTTCCAAGAAAGACCAATATGAATATATTTTTCAGCAAAATAGGTTTTAGGATTTGGGTTCAATAACTATTCCAATACAGAATAATCACCGATACTGATTTGGGTAAATTCTCCGTTGAATTTAGCAAAATTACCAATCATGGCGTTATCCAATTTTGCATTTTTTACTTCAGCAAAAGTCTGAATAAGACTATTTTTTATTGTTGAATTTTCAATTTTTGTTCCGTTCCCAATAGAAACATGAGGACCGATCTTAGCATTGATTAATTCTACATTTTCGCCTATAAAGCAAGGTTCGGTAATTTCAGTATCCTTTATTTTTACGCTATCAGCGATTAATTTTTCACCGTCTTTATGTAAAAAGTTAAGCATTCTGCCGTTGGTTTCTACGGTTACATTTTTATTTCCGCAGTCCATCCATTCGTCTACTTTGCCGGGCACAAATCGAAGTCCGTTTGCCTGCATAGCTTTAATACCATCGTTTATTTGATATTCGCCACCATGAACGATATTATTATCTAATACTTTTTGAAGTTCAGCTTTTAAGATAGCTACATCTTTAAAATAGTAAATCCCAATGACCGCGAGATCTGAAACAAATTCGGTTGGTTTTTCAACAAGCTCGGTTATTTCTCTATTCTCATTCAGATTCACAACACCAAAAGCTGAAGGATTTTTTACCTGCTTTACCCAAATAACACTATCGGCATCTTTATCTAATGTAAAATCTGCTTTAAAAAGAGTGTCTGCATAAGCAATAACTGCGGGGCCGCTTAATGAATCTTTAGCACACATAATCGCATGGCCAGTTCCTAATGGTTTATCCTGATAATAGATTGTTCCTTTTGCGCCTAAACTTTCTGCGATATCTTTAAGATCGTTTTCTATCTTTTCTCCAAAATCCTCAGCAATAATAAAAGCAACTTCATCGACCTTTTCATCTAATACTTTTGCGATATCCTGCACCAAACGATGCACAATAGGTTTACCAGCAATAGGAATTAAAGGTTTTGGAGTAGTTAATGTATGTGGCCTAAGGCGTGAACCTCTTCCCGCCATGGGTACAATAATCTTCATGGATTCGTTTGTTTGATTTTAGTATTCTATTTTAAAGAAAGGTTAGAACTATTTTGTTCCTGTACTGCCAAACCCGCCAGCTCCGCGTACACTTTCTGTAAGTACTTCTACTTCTTCCCAATCAATATGCTCGTGCTTGGCAATTACTAATTGCGCTACACGTTCTCCATTTTCTATTGTAAAATCATCGTTAGATAAATTCACTAAAATTACACCAATTTCACCTCGATAATCAGCATCAATGGTACCAGGAGCATTAAGCACAGTAATTCCTTTTTTAGCAGCAAGGCCACTTCTTGGTCGTACCTGCGCTTCGTAACCTACAGGAAGCTCAATAAACAATCCTGTTTTTACGATCGCTCTCTCTAATGGTTTAAGAGTTACCGGCTCTGCAAGTTCGGCTCTAAGATCTATTCCTGCGGAAGCTTCTGTAGCGTAACTAGGTAAATCGTGTGAACTTTTGTTGATTATTTTAATAGTCATGATCGTTTTAAAATTTTCTTTATGTCTTCTTGTTCTTTAAAGTACGTAATTCCCACAAATATGAGAACAAATAAGGCTCCAACTATATAATTTTGCCTGAAGTATATAAAACTTACCGCCGATAATGCTATCGAAAGCAGTAAATAAAATCCTATTTTCTTAACGTTGTAAGGTACACGGTAGTATTTTCTTCCGAAGAAATATGAAATAAGCATCATACTCCCGTAAGCAGCCAAAGTTGCCCACGCTGCGACCATAAAACCAAATTTACCGATTAGCGTAACGTTTAGCACAATTGTTATGAGCGCACCAAAAATTGAAATATACATTCCCATTCTTGTTCTATCGGTAAGCTTGTACCAAACTGATAGATTATGATAAATACCTAAAAATAAATTGGCTAAAAGAATCACAGGAACGATAGACATTGCAACCCAATAATCCTCGTCCCGAATTAAGTATTCCTTAAAAATATCTATAAAACTGACCAAAACTAACAAAATCAATCCACCAGTAATGACAAAGTAATTAAGGATTTTAGCATAGGTTGTTTTTGCATTTTTTTCTTTGGCATGATTAAAGAAAAAAGGCTCTGCTCCCATTTTGAATGCCTGTATGTAAATCATCATAAAAACGGCTAGCTTATAACAGCCCGAATATGCGCCCATAATTTCTTCGGAAAGGATATCTTTTAGTAAAAGCTTATCCAGGTTTTCATTAATGATGAATGAAATTCCCGCAAGCATGATTGGCCAACCGTACTTCCACATTTGCTTTAAGAGTGAAAAACTAAACTGAATTTTAGTTTTAAAGAAATAGGGCAAAAGAATTAAAAACGTCACCACACTAGCAGCCAGGTTTGCCAGAAAAATATAGCCTAAAATATCCTTTTCAGAAAAATGATTTAAAATATATTCTGGCGCAATCGCAGGGAATTTTGGTACGAGCCACAATAGATAAAGATTAACTGCAAAAACAATACAAACATTTAAAAGCTTTATGGAAGCAAATCTAATTGGTCTATTCGTTGCTCTTAAATAAGCAAAAGGAACAACCACGAGCGTGTCTAATATTAATACAGAAAAAAGAATATTAAAAAAGAAAGGATCTAAATCTAGAAAATTCATAAATGAATCTCTAAAAAGCATTCCCAATCCAAAGAAAAGCAAGGTTGTTACCGTTAACGCCATAAATGAAGTCGAAAAAACTTTCTTTTTATCGTCTGCCCTACTAAAAAATCTAAAGAAAGAAGTTTCCATTCCATACGTAAGCAAAACATTAAAAAATGCCGCCCAAATATAGAATGTTGTATTTATGGAATAATGTCCGGTACCAAGAATACCGGTATGTAAAGGGACTAAAATAAAATTTAGAAGCCTTGGTACAACAGTGGCAATACCGTAAATGATTGTATCCTGAAAAAATCGCTTTAAAGTACTCAACAGGCTTTAGTTTTCCTGCAAATATCCTAATAATTACGAAGAAAGCGACTATTTACGCTCCTCGATATCATCTATTAGATAATATTTAGTTTCTCCGCTTTCCTGATACTCTAAAAGTGCCTGATCTTTCTCGATCTTTATCGGGCTATCGACCGGGCGTTGCGGCATTTTATTACCGTACTCTTCTTTAGGATCAGAACTCATTACAAAATCAGATTGCTTTACATCAAATATCGCAGTGTAGCGATTCTCCTCATCTTCGTCGTGAACAACCGGGGATTTTAATCCCTTAAAATAGATATTCTTTAATTCTACACGGTTTTTCTGAATAGTGGTTACCGGAAGATAAAAAGTCATTTGACCTTTATCTGAAGTATAGTAAGCTTGCTGAAATTGCGCTGGTGGTGTTTCCTGTAGATCTTTATGACTTCTGCAGTTGGTAAACATAGAAAGAAAAATTATGCTGAAAAATAGATAAGCTGGTTTCATAATTGAAGTTTTGATTGTCTCATATTAGAAATCAAATTGAATGCCAAACAGAGATTTTTTATAAAGGCTAAATTTAAAACTAAAAAAACCCGGACTAGCCGGGTTTTTAAATATATGAAATAAAAATCTTTTAATTATTTAGCGCTTCCGCACCACCAACGATCTCAAGAATTTCGTTAGTAATAGAAGCCTGTCTTGCTTTGTTATAAGACAATTTAAGAGAGTCTCTAAGTTCAGTTGCATTCTCTGTAGCTTTGTGCATCGCCGTCATACGGGCACCATGCTCAGAGGCAAATGAATCTCTTAAAGCTTTATACAATTGCATTTTTAAAGACTTCGGAATCAAATCTTTTACAATTTCCAGTTTTGAAGGCTCAAAGATATAATCTAATTGTACTTCCTCTTCTGTTTCAAACTTAGGAATTGGTAAAAACTGCTCAGTCAATACAGCTTGTGTCGCTGCATTTTTAAAGTGGTTATAAACCAAAACAATTTTGTCGTAGTTTCCTTCAAGAAACTGTTCCATTAAGTCTTCAGCAATAACAGAAACATTTTCAAAACTAAGATCATCGAAGATTTCAGTATTAGTTTTATAAACCTCGAAACTCTTCTTTAGTATGTCATTAGCTTTTTTCCCTATGCTATAAAGATGAACATCTTTATCCCCATAGTGGTTTGCTACTGCATATTTAACTCCTTTGATGATATTCGCATTAAAAGCACCAGCCAAACCTCTGTTAGAAGAAATAGCGACTACAAGTACTTTTTCAACTTCACGTTGCTCTGCATATTTACTGCTGCTATCATCATCTAAGCTAGCACTTAGATCCTGCAAAAGCTGTGATAGCTTTTGAGAATAAGGCCTCATAGACTCAATAGCATCCTGAGCTTTACTCAACTTTGCTGCAGATACCATTTTCATGGCACTGGTGATCTGCATCGTTGAAGAAACCGAGGTAATCCTGCTACGTAATTCTTTTAAGTTTGCCATATTTTTAAAATTGGACTAGCCTAAATACTAAATAGAACAAAGAGTACAATGCTATTTTGCACTCTTTGCTTATAAAATGTTATCCTTTATATTTTGCTGATAGCTCTTTTGCTACAGATGCTAATGTATCTGTAACTTCATCGGTAAGTTTACCTGCTTTAAGCGTATCTAAAATGTTTCTGTGCTTCGCATTTAAGAATTCGATATAATCTCTCTCGAATTCTCTAATTTTATCTACCGGTACATCTCTAAGTAAGTTCTTAGAACCAGCAAAAATAATCGCAATTTGATCTTCTACTGGATAAGGGTCATTTTGTCCTTGCTTAAGAATCTCTACGTTACGTTTACCTTTCTCGATTACACTCATCGTAGCAGCATCAAGATCTGATCCGAACTTAGCAAAAGCTTCAAGTTCACGGAACTGTGCCTGGTCTAATTTAAGTGTACCAGCAACCTTCTTCATCGACTTAATCTGAGCGGAACCACCTACACGCGATACCGAAATACCAACGTTAATTGCAGGACGTACACCAGAGTTAAATAAATCTGAAGTTAAGAAAATCTGACCATCCGTAATCGAAATTACGTTCGTTGGAATATATGCAGATACATCACCTGCCTGAGTTTCGATAATTGGTAATGCTGTTAAAGAACCACCACCTTTTACTTTTCCTTTAAGTGACTCTGGAAGATCATTCATTGTCTTCGCGATATCATCATCATTAATCACTTTTGCTGCACGCTCTAGTAATCTTGAGTGAAGGAAGAAAACATCCCCGGGATAAGCTTCACGTCCCGGTGGACGACGTAATAAAAGAGAAACCTCACGGTATGCTACTGCTTGTTTAGATAAATCATCATAAACAATTAAAGCAGGACGACCTGTATCTCTAAAATATTCACCAATTGCAGCACCAGCAAACGGAGCATATACCTGCATTGGAGCAGGATCTGAAGCATTTGCAGCAACAATGGTAGTATAAGCTAAAGCGCCTTTATCTTCAAGTACTTTAGCAATACCTGCAACTGTAGAAGCTTTTTGCCCTATAGCTACATATATACAATATACCGGCTTACCGGCATCGTAAAATTCTTTTTGATTAAGAATAGTGTCAATACAAACAGTAGTTTTACCTGTTTGACGGTCACCAATTACCAGCTCACGCTGTCCTCTTCCTACCGGCACCATGGCATCGATAGATTTGATTCCTGTTTGCATTGGCTCTGTTACCGGCTCACGAAATACTACTCCTGGTGCTTTACGCTCTAAAGGCATTTGGAAAGTTTCGCCTTCGATAGGTCCTTTCCCATCGATTGGATCTCCTAAGGTATCAACTACTCTTCCAACAATACCTTCTCCAACATTTATAGAAGCAATTCTTTGTGTTCTTTTAACTATAGAACCTTCTTTAACTTCTTTTGAAGATCCTAAAAGTACTACCCCAACGTTATCCTTCTCAAGGTTAAGCACCATTCCTTCAAGACCACCTTCGAATTGAACTAGTTCTCCGTATTGAGCGTTAGAAAGACCATAAACATTAGCAATACCGTCACCAACTGTAAGTACGGTACCAACTTCGTCTAAAGAAGCCTTTGCCTCGAATCCGGAAAGTTGTTTCTTTAATATTGCTGAAACTTCAGCAGGATTTACTTCTGCCATAATTATTTAAGATAAAATGCCTCGTTAGCTACGGGCGGTTTTTATTAAATTTTAGAAACGTATGCGTTGCTTTTTATAAATTCTGTTTTCAACTTGTTTAAGTTGTTGGCTACACTTGCATCATACTGAAGATCCCCAACTCTTAAAACAAATCCACCAAGAATACTTTCATCAATCTTATTCTTGATAGTGGCTTCCCTACCGGTAAGCTCTTTTATTTTAGCCTGAATTTTAATTTCAAGCTCCTTAGTTAAAGGAACTACAGTAGTAACAACAGCATTTTGTACTAAAATAGAATCATCAAATAACAATAAGTATTGTGTTGCAACAATACCTAAAATATTAATACGATTATTCTCTACCAGTAAATTGAAAACACCCTTAGTTAAACCATTGATATCTTTAAATATCTCGTTTAAGATTTGCATCTTAAGGTCTGACTTAATAATAGGGCTTGCTAAAGTAGATTTTAAATCATCGCTAGCTGCGATAGTTTTAGAAATACTAAGCATATCCTCTTTTACCTCGTTAGCTACTTTTTGATCGTTAGCTAATTCAAGAATGGCTTTTGCATAACGTTGTGCTGCTCTGGTTCCTTTCATCACAAAGTATTAGTTTAAAGTAACATCACCAAGCATGTTATCAATCATCTGGTGTTGTTTTTCTTTACTTGATAATTCTGTACGAACTACTTTTTCTGCAATTTCTATAGAAAGGCTTGCTACCTGAGCTTTAATTTGTGCCATTGCAGCTTTTTTCTCAAGTTCAATACTTTCTTTAGCTTGTGATACTATTTGACCTGCTTTGCCTTGTGCCTCTTCTGCAGCATCTGCCATTACCTTTTCTTTCAGTTCACGAGCTTCTCTAAGAATAGCATCTCTTTCAGCACGAGCTTCTTTCATCAGCTGCTCGTTATCTGCTTTAAGATTTTGCATTTCTTTTCTAGCTTCTTCAGCAGAAGATAATGCATTATTTATAGAGTCTTCTCTTTCTTTAACAGCACCAAGAATAGGTTTCCATGCGAATTTTGCAAGAAGCAAAATAAGTACTAGGAAAACTATCGTTTGCCAAAAAAGTAACCCAATTTCAGGAGTGATTAAATCCATAGTGTTTTTTAAATTTAAATAATATCCATTCGTAACCAACCGTTACGAATGGATAAAAAAGAATTCAATTATTTAAGAACTCCAAGTAAAGCTGCTACTACTCCAAAAAGAGCAACACCTTCTACAAGAGCCGCAGCAATAATCATAGCTGTCTGGATTTTTCCAGAAGCTTCTGGCTGACGAGCGATAGCATCCATGGCAGAACCACCAATTTTACCAACTCCCATAGCTGCTCCAATAACCGCTAAACCAGCACCTAAAGCTGCAAGTCCTACATACAATAATTCCATAACTGAAAGATTTAAAATTAAAAGTTAATGATGTTCGTGTTCTTCAACTGACATCCCTATAAATAGAGCCGACAGCATGGTAAATATAAACGCTTGTAAAAATGCAACAAGCAATTCTAATATCGATATAAAAAGTGCAAATGGTACTGAAACTCCAGCTACTCCAACACTTTCTAATATAAATATTAATCCAATTAAACTTAGTATAATAATGTGACCTGCAGTAATGTTCGCAAATAAACGAATCATAAGTGCTGCTGGCTTAATAATGATCCCTAATAATTCTACAACTGCAAGCAAAGGCTTTACAAAGGTAGGAACCCCAGGCATCCACAATGTGTGTTTCCAAAAATCTTTATTTCCGTTTACAATAATTAAAATTAGTGTAAATAAACCTAAAGAAACAGTAACTGCGATATTCCCTGTTACATTCGCTGCTCCAGGTAATAAACCAATCATATTAGTAATCCAGATGAAGAAAAATACCGTTAACAAAAATGGCATAAACTTCATGTATTTTTTCTCTCCAATTTGCGGTATCGCAATTTCGTCTCTAACAAATAAAACGAAAGTTTCCAGCATGTTATTAAAACCACTTGGAGCGTGTTTATGTTTTTTATGGTGTGCAGCCAGACTAGTGAAAATGATAAGCATAATTATAACGGTCAAAAATATAGCCGCTACATTTTTAGTTATCGATAAGTCAATAGGTCGCTCTGCATTTAAAGGATGATGATCAGCATCAAATTCAATTTCGGTTGCACCATCTTCTAATCTGTAGATTTTTTCGTGAAGATTAACAAAGCTCATTCCGTCTTTCTCAACAACATGATGACCTTCAGTATCATGGTGAAATTCACTAGACATAAAAGTAACCAGTCCATTATCCGTGTAAAGGATCACTGGAAGTGATAAAGTGAAAGAATTTTCTCCTTCTCCGTAGAAATGCCATCCGTGGGCATCACCAATATGGTGAAGAATCATTTCTGTAGCATTAAATTCTTTCTCAGCTTCTGCTAAAGAGTCCTCTTTTGATGCAAAAGAAAAAACCGGAAGTAAGGCTAGTGCAAATGTCACTATAATCTTTAACGATTTTTGTGCTATCATAATACCTGGTCTACTTATAAAATTATGGGCTCTAAATTTCGGTGCAAAGGTATACTTTTATTTTTTATGTGAAAGTCCCCGTTTATTTTTTTGTCTCAATTTTCAAAATATATTGAAGTGATTGATAGACAATCATTTGTTTCCATTAATCAATTTTATTGTAAAAGTGGTTTCAAATATTAAAAAGATGAAATATGGCGCAAAAAAAGCGATAACCTGGGCAAAAATTGCTACCTCATCATTTAGCAATGCTGGCAGTAAAAATAATACTGCAGCAAGCATTTTTAACAAGCCTAATCCCATAAAAACAAAACCGGTCTTATCTTGATAATTTTGATTCATAAAAAGCAGTGTCGCATAAATTGCTAAAGTTGCTAAAATATGAAAGGAATAATTAGAAACCGTACTGTAGTATAGGGTGGCCTCAACATAATTAAAGGTTATGTAATACTGTATGGCAAATAAAACCAAAGAAAAAGGCACAAATACCTTTAGAAAATTTAAAAATGGACGTCCCATCTATTCGTCGTCTTTACTTATCTTTTTTACACTTCTTATTACCTGATACAAAGCAATGAAAACGCCTAAAAGCGATAATGAAATTGTAAATGCTGAAAATTTATTCGGAAATTTCCCGTCTAACCAAATCCCAAGAAAGACACCTCCTGCAATTATGATGGCCATCTGGAAGCCAATATTTACAAATACAAGATACTTGTTACGCTGATCGTCTTTCATGGTGAAAAATACTTTTCTATTTACTACTGAATTTTAAAAGCGTAATTATAACTATTAGGGCTAGAGCTAGATATTATTGAGTAAATAATCATCCCATTTTTTCTTTAAAAGAACTACTCTATAATTGCTTGTTGAGATCGCAATAAAATCATTTTCTAACTCATATTCATCATTTTCTCGCAATAATTCTCCCAAACCTAAAGCTCGTATTCGATCCTGCAAACCGTGCACAACCACAAAAATAGTTTCTTCAGTATAAATATCTATAGAAGTAGAAAAACTAGTATACTCTAAATCTACCAAAGCGGAATCAATTTTTTGCTGAAGCGCAAGCGCAGCCTCTCGATCTTCACTTTTAAACTGGTAAATGAGTTTGTAATTGGTAGCTAAACTATCTTCCTGAAGCTGAAGCCTGCTTAATCTAGGTAAACTACCATTTATCATGTTTTTTGCCTGTTCCCCTTCTGCAGATTGCGGATAAGTTAAAGAAACATAGCTAAGTGCTTTTCGGTATTCTTGCAAACCTCTAAGTCTTCCTATAGCCATCGCTTTTAGCAATTCAAACTTCGGAATAATTTCTTCGCCAGAATATCGGGTGATAAATTTATTACTTTCTGAAATTACTTCAGCAAACTTTTGATCTTCGTACAAGCCATAAGTCTTTTCGTAACTCCTTTGTGCCAAACTTTCTCCTGAAGCTAATTGCTGAGGATTCTGAATAAAAATAGCGTATTGCGAATCAGGATAACTAAACACAATATCATTTTTCATTGTCTCTTGCTTGGCATTCATATTTAATCTACCGTAAGCTTTGTAAAGATTATATTTTGAAGGTAAAATTAATCGCTCTTCGGGATCGCTGGCCAACAATGCTTCTAATTTGTCTGTTGCTAATTGATATTCGCCAAATTTCTCGTTATAAATAAGACCCAATTGGTAATAGGCGTAGTTTCGATCTTTATAAAGACTATCGATAACCAAGTTATCGGTTGGCAGTTTATCTACATAAGTTGCCGGGTCGAATCTTGGATCACTAGAAAAATCAAATTCATCCAATTCTTCTTCATTAGCTGCAATTGCACCGGTATTTCCTGATGCCATCCAACGCCAATTATCAGCTAGTTTTCGGTTTCCCCAAACTTTTAAAAATTCGCGTGCGCCTCTTGCGATTCGGCTTTCATTATAAAAATAAAAATTGCTGGTATTTTCTCCGCCGGGAAGACTAACGTCTGGAACTCCGGGACCGGCATTATTCAAAGCTAAAGCTTCTTCAGTTTTGCCTGCTTCTATTTCTTTTTTATAATCCTCTTTAAGCTTATCGGTGTACTTCGTATAATATGCAATTTGTTCTTCTCTCGGTAAATCGATAAGATTTAAGATACTATCGTTTTTATTCGCAATCGCCTGATAGAAAATAACATCATCTAGATTTTTACGCTTTTTCTCTATCGTTCGATATTCCCTTAAATTAGCAGGCATTTCGTATAGTGTGCTATCAAAATAGCTTGCAGCCGTTTGATATTCTGAACGATCAAAATTAATATTGGCCAGAATTTCATAATTAATTGATCTTAAAAATTGATCGCTGCTTCCTGGCGTTCTAAGCGACTTGTTATAATAGGTTATTGCTGTATCTACAGAATCACGCTGATTGTAATATTCGCCAATCTGAAAATAAATTTTATCTAAAAAAGGTCGATTTTCACGATCTTCCTCTAGATCAGTCAACAATTCTTTTAGTTGTTGATCGTCATTTTCTTCAGGATCGAAATTTCTTGCCTTTTGGATATAGGCATTAATCATATAAATTCTAGGTGACTTTCGATTTAAATCAATAACCTCATCAAAAGCAAGATTAGCGTTTTTTGGCTGGTTTAATAAGTTATATAACTGGCCGATAATAAAGTAATAACGTCCTTTTTCTTCATCTTTTTTGGTGAAATTGGCAGCGGTAGTTAAAGGCGCAAGTGCGCTATCTGGACGCTGAAGATTAATATACGCTTGCGCCATCGCAGCTTTGGCATCGGCATATTCCTGATCTTCGAATTGTGCATTATCAAGAATCCGCTGCAAGTTCTTGATGGCAATCCGGTTATTTTCTAACCGAATATTGGTTTTCTCTCGCCAAATTTGGGCCGTTCTAATACTATTACTCGCAGGATACTTTTGTAAAATATAGTTGAAAGCTTCTAAGGCAGGAATAAAACGTTGATCGTAATAGCGAGCTTTCCCAAGTAGAATATAAGCTTCATCTATTTGTGGATTTTCTTCTTTCCCACCGATTAACATCGAATGCCGCTGGATGGCCTTTGCTGCTTTTTGTTCTGCTATCCCAAAATTTTGATTTCTTACGCTATCGGGTAGCAAAATTTCTTCGTCGATCTGCATACGCTCGATAGGTAGCAAATCCCAATAATTATCACTATAATTTTGGTTGAGTTCTTTACGCCCGGCTTCTAAAGCCAGATTCCCGTTATAAAGCGTATTATATTCCGCAGTAACCGAGTGCCAGCTTCGGCTAATAAAATTATCCTTCTTACGAGAACAGGAAATTACTGCTCCAAGAAGAAGAGCTATGAAAAAAACTTGTGTAAATCTCCTCAAAATCAACCCTTTCTTAATACCATCATAACTCAGTTACGCCACGTTTAGTGTGTAAAAATAAGTTTCTTTTTACAAATACAAAGATTTGCGATTCAAATTAGGAAGATAGAGAGTCTATTCCACAGTATTTTCGGTGTCTTCTTTTATTACAGGTTCTATATTTTCTTGTGGTGCCGTGTTTCCCGAAAAGTAGGTTTCCAATTCTTTTAAGGTTGCTTCTGAAGTTTTAATATCGCGAACAATTGCCCCTTTATCTAAAACTACAATCCGCTCACAAACTTCAGTTACGTGAATAAGATCATGACTGGAAACTAATACGGTAGTTCCTGAAAATTCAGAAAGTTCTTTAATAATTTTTTTCAGCTTAATTTGGGTACTAGGATCTAAATTCGCAAAAGGTTCATCTAAAATCACCACTTTTGGTTCACCAATTAAAGCGGCTACAATACCTACTTTTTTTTGGTTTCCTTTAGATAAATCGCGAAGATATTTTGAACGCCCAATAACTTCACCGTTGAAGAATTCTTCAAATTGTTTCAAAAAACTTTGAATATCAGCTCGGTTTTGATTGCGAAGTTCGCCCACAAAATGGAAATACTCTTCAGGCGTAAGATATCCTATTAGAAAACTCTCATCGATAAAGGATGAAGTGAATGGCTTCCAATCTTCACTTTCGTTTACGGTAATTTCATGATTAAAAATACTACCTGAAGTTGGCCGAATTAAATCTAGTAACATACTAAAGAATGTGGTTTTTCCGGCGCCGTTATTTCCTACTAATCCAAAATTTTGTCCTTGTGGAATTTCTAAATGGTCGATATCTAAAACTTTAGTACCGTTATATACTTTCGAGAGGTTGGTTGCTGTTATCATACTATTTTATTTACTCGGTTATCGAGATTGAATATGCTTTCGCTTTAAATTGATTCTTGAGTTGCTTTTTTACTTAGCTAAGTTCTATGCATCAGTTTGTTTAAAGCCGTGAATCATAATATACTTTTTCTTTTTATACTGAAGTGTGATTTTATCCATCAGGTAATTCCGAAGTAAAAGTCCGATAACTCCTAAAATTCCCAACGCCAGAAGCCCAATATTATAACTGAATAATTTAAAGAATAAGTAAAAAATTCCCGGTGGGACAAATAAAATCGGCAATGCCATAATCCATTGTGCTGCGCCCATTCCCTGATAATTCATCACAGGACTTTTTTCCAGATCGATTCTTTTTTTATTAAGCGATCCCATAAATATTAAAAATGGAACATTAACACCTAGATTATACAAAGCACACATCACGATAATCAGCATCACATTCCACCCAAAGTAAAGATAAGGTGTACTTAAAATTGTAAGGACAATAATACTGAAGCTAAGTAATGCTGCTTTAGAAGCAAGATATTTTCTCATAGGAATATTTTGAGCCATTATCATTTGGTAATACGAAGAATCCCAACTTGGTATAAACTGTCCAAAATTAGTTATAAACATACCTGTCATAAACACTCCTGCAAAAACCGGCATAATGCTTATTTTTTCGAATGCTGAATTCGTAAAAAACATCAAGCCATATAGCAAAAAGATAAAAGATAGAAACACGGTTGTTCTAGGCCGTTTATTTCGCCAAATCATTTTCATATCTAACTGAAGAAAAGGAGCGATATCACCAAAACGCTTAGTCCATTCAAAATCCTGAGATTTAGCCACTTGCTGTTTAGCTTTTAAACCAGCATCCAGATAAAATTTATCAAGAAGAATATTTCGAATCAGCATAAACAAACCTATACAAAGTAGTAGTGGTAGTACTGCCAAATAAGGCATTTCTAATAGAAAGTTCAAAAACAGTCCAAATTGTTCCCCTAACGAAATAATATCAAAATATTCTAAGCCTGCTAAGACCAAAATCAAAAAGATAAATGGCAAAAAAGATTTAATATTCTCAGCGAATTTCTTTTTAATAAGGAAGTTTAAAAAGTTTAAAGAAAAACTGAAAAAAAGCATTGCTGCGCACCACGCTAAAAGTGAGATGGTACTGTAATCTGATTTTACTCCATTCATAATAGCGAATGGCACATAGAAAAGTATTGGAAAAAGATTATAGAAAGAAAATAGTGATTTATATAGTACAAAATCAACTAACTTCTTTTTTCTTATATCCTGAAGAAGTAAAGGCTTGATTTTAAGCACCGGTAAGCTCTGTAAAAAAAATCTAAAAATCAATTCGAACCCGAGCCAAGCCAGCACAAATTCATTGAATTTTAAAAGAGGAACTTCATCTGGATACATTTCTTTTAGAAAAGGATGTAAGCCAACACCAATTCCTAAAAAAATAACTGCGAAATAGAGCCCCAAAAAACCAAGTAGAATTTTAACCCCAAGGCTTTTTCCAAAACTAGCGCTACGAGTAAAAGATTTCCACTCTAAGCTGAGTAATTTACCAATCATAAAAAGAATGCTTTACTTACTTGTGTCTAAATTTAGATTTTTGTTACAGGCGATCTAATAATTTAACTTAAGCTCGGGATATGTTTTTAATAAGATTTCTTCTTTTCTTGAAGGAAGTACAACTACTGCTACATAATGGATTACAAACGAAAATGCGATCAGTAGTGCAATAATAATCGATCCAATATCTATCGGAAGAATTTTATCAAAATGAATTAGCAAATACCCTGGGTAAAATGATACTGCCCCAATTTGGCCAATATTGGAAATCATATCTTCTAAAAGGTATATTTTTTCATCCCTTTTTGCCCGTTTTTTCTTCTCACGGTTCAGTTTAATAAGTTGGTATAAAAGAAGAATCATTTCCAAGAGAACAATAGAGCCAATTATAATTCTCCCGAACTCTAGCTTTGTAAGGCTCCAGAATATAAAGGAAACTATACCAAGAACTAGTAGAACCCTCGGTAGTTTTAAGAAAGTTAAAGCTTCGTTTAAGACGAAATTCCAGTAAATTTTTGTCATCGCTTTTTGTCGTGCCTCCACAACTTCTAAAAAGCCAAATACACCAAACTTTTTAAATTCTTGCTGAAGCGCCTCTTCAAATTCCAACTCAGGATTGATCTTCCATTTTTCTTCTATAGCAGATGCTAAATGATCTACCAACTCGGTTTGCACATCATAATATTCTACAAAATGCTCGCGAGTAAAGCGGTACAGTCTAGCTGTTTGATTTTGATTCACTTTTCTCATAAATTAGTGACATTTGCAGAAGAATTCTTCTATTAAAAAGTTCATTATTAACATCTTAAATACTGAATTTAGGATTTATGATCCCTTGTATATTTTCTATAAATTGCTCCAATTCATTGATTTTATTCACCTTCTCTTTATTTCCGGCCTCGGTAAGCTTGTAGTATTTCCGAAGACGATTATCTACTTTTTTTACCTCAACTTCTAAAAATCCATCAGCTTCTAACTTATGCAGTGCCGGATAAAGTGCACCTTCGGTTATCTTTAATTCTCCCTGGGTAATTTCTTTTACCTTCTGAGTAATTTCATAGCCATACATTTTATCACTTTCAGCTAAAAGCTTTAGGATAATCGTAGATAAACTTCCTTTGTATAACTTCGAATTTGACATTTAAGCGCTATTATTTCTTCAATAAATATACATAATATTCTTATGCATAAAATACTTAGGTATGTATTTTTAAATTTTATGTCTTTTAAAACGCAGCTTACTTTGTATTTTTGCAGACAAATTATTTTTTGATGAGTACATTTCATAAACTGAAAATAAAGGAAGTAATTAGGGAAACTGAACAAGCGGTAAGTCTTTCCTTTGAGATTCCGGCTGAATTGAAAGAAGAATTCAAATTCAAAGCAGGACAATATATCACGATTAAAGCAGACGTTGAAGGTAAAGAACTAAGAAGAGCCTATTCGCTTTGTTCAGCTCCAGATTCGCAAGATTTTAAAGTAACAGTTAAAGAGGTAGAAGGCGGTAAGTTTTCTGTATTGGCTAACAATAACCTAAAAGCAGGAGACACGTTAGAGGTTCATCCACCTGAAGGAAAATTTATTCTAGAACCTTCTGAAACTTCCAAAAACTATGCGGCTTTTGCTGCAGGAAGCGGGATCACTCCTATTTTATCGATTATTAAGACGGTGCTTAACAAGGAAACTCATAGCCGCTTTATCCTTACCTACGGAAATAAATCTCCAGAAGACACCATCTTTTTTAAAGAGCTATTAGATCTTCAGGCAACTTATCCAGATCGTTTATTTGTAGAATTTGTATTTAGTAGAGCACGACAGGATAATGCACATTTTGGCCGTATAGAAACTAGTACGGTAAATTTTGTGATGAAGAATAAATTTAAAGATCATCCTTTTGATGCGGTGTATTTATGCGGCCCGGAAGAAATGATTAATCACGTTAGCGAAGTACTGACTAGTAATGATATTGCTGAAGAAAATATCTATTACGAACTCTTTACCAGCAATGATACCGGAGAAGTAGAAGCAAATCTGGAAGGACAGTCTCAAATCACTATTTTAGTGGATGATGAGGAAACAAGTTTTGTGATGAATCAAAACGATATTATCCTCGACGCTGCATTGGAACAGGATCTTGATGTTCCATATTCTTGCCAAGGCGGAATTTGCAGTAGCTGTATTGCCAGAATTACTGAAGGTAAAGCTGAAATGCGTAAAAATCAGATTCTAACAGATGATGAAATTGAAGAAGGCTTAATTTTAACCTGCCAGGCACATCCGCTTACTACTAATATCAAAGTAGATTACGATGATGTTTAATCTTTATTTATAGAATGAAATATAAAAAGGCTTTTAGTTGATTCTAAAGGCCTTTTATTTTTAATTTAATTGATTATCCGTAATCTTTAATAATTATTTATTTTCGTCATTCCGGACTTGATCCGGAATCTCATAGGGTATTGAAAAACATTGTCTTGTGAATGAGACCCTGAATCAAGTTCAGGGTGACGAAAGCTTATTATGATTCATTACGGATATTCAGTTAATTTAATACTGAATTTATTTTTTTTACGACTCTCGCCGGTGTAATCGTTCTAATGGCAAACTCATAACCCTCTGGATATTTATTTCCGTAGATAGAAGTAGGAATCTTGGGGAATTTTTCTAAATCTGGAATTAAAGAATTTTCTAAAGGCTGCCCAAAAGGCTTAAAACCAGCAAATGGATGCGTAACACCCCAAATACTAACTACAGGTATCCCATACATAGCTGCCATATGCCCGTTTCCGCTATCCATAGAAAGCATCGCATCAAGATTGGAGATTAATGCCAGCTCTTCTTCAAAAGATAAAAGTCCGGCGACGCTTATACAATTCTCGAATTGCTTTTCCCAGGATTGTAGTTTCTTGGTTTCTGCACTTCCTCCACCAAATAAAAAGATCTGAGTGTTATCTTCAGTATTCAACTTTTCAAGAACTTTTTCCATCAAATCTGCTGGATACACTTTAGAGTCGTGTTGTGCAAAAGGTGCTATTCCCAAGTATTTTTTAGAAGAATTCGATACAATTTCATCGATTTTCGTCGGAATTTGCTGCTTCTCTGGGAAAACATGATTGCTAAAATCGAGCGGAAAACCTAATTCAGTAAAAACATCAGCATAGCGTTGGTGGGTGCTTTTTAATTCCCTAAATCGCTTGTGGTCTTCCTGGGTGAGTTTCTTTTTTTCAGCTCTACCTTTATCAATTTGTTTTACCGGAATTCCGTATAAATAAAAAACCGATTTTAATACATTACTGCGAAGTACATTATGAAGATCAGCAACCATTTCGATCTCATGATTCCTCAATTCTCTAGCCAATCTTCCCAATCCCATCACCCCGTTATGCTCGCCCTTTACATCGGCTTTATAAATCTCGATATTGGGGATTCCTTTAAACATTGGCGCAAAGAAAGGCCGGGTGAGAAATGTAATTTTGCAATTAGGATAAGTCGCCATAAAAGTCCGAATAACCGGAACCGTCATGGCAACATCTCCCATTGCTGATAATCGAATAGCAAGAACATGAGCACTTTTCTCTCTATTCACTTCTGGAATATGTAGATCTTTAGTGCTCATTTTTGTTTACTTATTTCTTAGAACCGGATTCAATTCATCATCATTATACATTTTCATCTGTTTATAGACTTTCATGTATTTATCTCCGCTTTCAATATCCTTTAAAAAACGATCGATTGCTGAAGAAAGGTCTACTCGTTGCTCTACCAAAACATCTAATTTTGCCTGGCATTTTTCTCTATGTGCATCTGAAGCATCTTCGCGAGTTGCTTCTTCGTGCATATGATATATCTTAAGCGCTAGAATCGATAACCGGTCTACTCCCCAAGCAGGGCTTTCTGTATTAATCGTCGCATGCTCTTTAGGTGCTATATCTTTATACTTTTCAAGAAAATAGCTATCAATATACTCTACCGTATCGGTACGATCCTGGTTTGATGCATCAATAAGTCGTTTCAATTTCAAACCAGCAATAGGATCAATATTTGGATCTCTTACGATATCCTCGTAGTGCCATTGTACCGTATCTATCCAACATTTTCTATAAAGAAGGTGCTCGATAAGTTGTGTATCACTATCGTATGGATTTGTAAAAGGCTGATCTACATTGTCCATTTCATGATATTTTTCAATCACTTCCTGAAAGATCTTATTTGCTTTATCTGTAAACATTATATTGATTTTTAAAACTAAATAGTTTAAAACGCCATTAATATTAGAAAATTGAAATAATAGACGTTTTTATTGAATATTATAAAATGAATTGCAAAGATATTATAAAATCTATGACTCTTAAAAAATGTACTCTCTTGTATTAATCCTGAATAAATAAAACGCCGAAAGGCATTAAAATCAAAATGATTAGCAATATTTCTCTAAAGATCTTATCCCTACCAGTGTCAAAATAATTTGAAACAATAATACTAAGCGGAATAAAGAAAAAGATCAATTCACTACCATTCTTACTTGGAGCCAAAATACCTACTGAAATTCCTATAATTAAGGTAAATAAAATTAGATTTAAAGAAGGCCTAAGACTTACACCGGCTTTCTGAATTATAGAAAAATAATAAACTAACGACCATACAGTAAGTGCAAGAATAATACTAATAGGTGTTAGAAATTTAAAGGACTGATAATTGGAAAAATTGAAATTATATGCCTGATAACAATCAGAAAATAAATAGAACTGATCTTTAACCAAAAGATGAATAGAACAGTAAATTATATATACACAAACCGCGGAAATTACAGGAATTAGCCAGTTTTTTGGTCTGGGACTGTAGATAACAATTCCTACGAAAGCGATTAGTAAAAATAAAATTGACCAAAAATAAAAGAGCGAAGCAATACAAATCCATAACCCTGCATCAAAAATCTTTTTTTGAACGGAGATTTGTGACTTCAAACTTATAATACGTCGTAAAGCCAATAAAATTAATGTTGCTGAAATGATAATATTATAATCTTTCAGCAACGAAGAAAAAGAAGCACAAAACACCGAAAATAGCAAAACCTTATATGCGCTTCGCTGCGTTAAATCGTTCTTTTTAGCAACAAAATTCAGTAAAAAAAGCGCGAACATTAAGGATAAGAAAACCCCAAGAATCTTGAAAAATTTAAGGATCTCGAAATCCAAAAACCAGTTCTGAAAATTTGCTGAAATAAAAAATCCAGCGAGCAATAAGATGACAAGCGCAATATTTATTGGCTTTGATTTGGCAAAAAAGCTTGTTAGCATTGCTCTTTTTTCTATTTTTGTAGTGTTAAACTAACAATGTTAAACGATGAATGAATTTTTTAATGGAATCGCATGGCTGTTTGAAGAAGTTCTTCTTAAGCCACTAGACTGGTTACGTTCCTTGGAACTAGACACCTGGTGGGGTGCTAACGCCATCAACTTTGTATTTATTATCATTGGAATGATTGCATTTGCCTACTGGTGTAAGCAACTTAAAATATTCCAAGACGCTGATGACGAAAACACAAGATCTAAACCGTACTTAGGTTAATCTAAGTCGAATCCTAGATCTTTTCTAAAATACATCTTATCAAATTGTAGCTTTTCTACATTTTGGTAAGATTTTTTTAGTGCCTGTTTATAATCTTCTCCAAAAGCTGTAACTGCAATTACTCGACCACCGTTAGTTACTACTTTACCATCTTTTGATGTAGTCCCTGCATGAAAAACAATTGCATCTTCTACATTCTCGATACCCGTGATTTCTTTACCTTTTTCGTAAGCTTCAGGATAACCTCCAGAAACTAACATTACGGTTGTAGCTGCTCTATCGTCGATCTCTAAGTTTACCTCATCGAGTTTTCCTTCTGCTGCTTTAGCTAACATTTCAACTAAATCTGATTCTACTCTTGGTAAAACCACTTCAGTCTCAGGATCGCCCATTCTTACATTATACTCGATCACATAAGGTTCATCTCCAACTTTAATAAGACCGATAAAAATAAATCCTTTGTAATCTATATTTTCTTCAGCAAGACCATCTACGGTTGGTTTAACGATACGCTCTTCGATTTTCTGCATCAACTGCGCATCTGCAAAAGGTACTGGTGAGATTGCTCCCATTCCCCCTGTATTTAAACCGGTATCGCCTTCACCTATTCGTTTATAATCTTTTGCTGTTGGTAAAATTTTGTAGTTTTTACCGTCTGTCAAAACAAAAACACTGAGTTCTATACCATCCAAAAATTCCTCGATCACTACTTTTGCGCTGGCTTCACCAAACTTTTGGTTCTTCAGCATATTCTCTAATTCAGCTTTAGCTTCAGCAAGATCATTAAGAATTAACACGCCTTTTCCGGCAGCCAAACCATCTGCTTTAAGAACATAAGGTGGCTTTAAGGTTTCTAAGAAGGTTTTTCCTGCCTCTAAACTTTCTATCGTAAAGCTCTCGTAAGCAGCAGTTGGAATTTGATGAATTAGCATAAACTCTTTAGCGCGCTCCTTGCTTCCTTCTAACAATGCTCCGCGTTTGGAAGGACCTACTATTAAAAGCTTTTTTAATTGAGTGTCCTGCTTACAAAAATCAGTAATTCCTTTTACCAGAGGATCTTCTGGTCCTACAATCAATAAGTCTATATTTTTTTCAAGAATAAAATCTTTAATACCGGAAAAATCTCCTACATTTAGGCTCACATTTTCCCCAACATTTGAGGTTCCGGCATTTCCGGGAGCTATATATAGTTTTTCGCATTTTGGACTTTGTGCAATCTTGTAAGCAAAAGTATGCTCTCTACCACCTGAACCTAGTATTAAGATTTTCATTTTTAAGAATTATTTATTTTGGACTTCAAAAATAATTGTTTGTAAATTGAAGCACCAATAAAATCAAAGAAAAAAACACCGATAAGTTTTGGACTGGTTTAAACTTTCGCTTCAACTCAATAAATTCCCTGTAAATCAGGCTCGTAAGATGCTTGACGAGATTGAGAGAATTCCTGAAGAAGATTATCAAAACTTTATAGCAAAGAAAAAGCGTGAAATTGTAAATTATCATTTAAAGAATAATGAATTTTATGAAAATTTCATTGGGGATCGGTCTATAGAAAATTGGGAGGATATTCCTATCATGACTAAGAAAGACCTTCAAACACCTCTTAACGATAGACTTAGTAAAGGATTTAATTTAAAAAATACCTATATAGGTAAAACTTCGGGCAGTAGTGGACATCCCTTCGCTTTTGCTAAAGATAAATTATGCCATGCTTTTACCTGGTCTGTAATAGAACGCTGTTATTCACATTACAATATTTCTTTAGAAAATTCAAGGCAAGCACGATTTTATGGTATCCCATACGATATTTTAGGCTATTGCAAAGGACGTTTAAAAGATTTGCTTAGTAATCGCTATCGTTTTCCTGTTTTCGATCTCAGTGACGTTATGTTGGAAAAATACCTTGTGAAATTACAAAAGCAGAATTTTGAGTATATCTATGGCTACACCAGCGCAATTCTTTTATTTGCTAAGTTTTTGGATAAAAAAGGAATTACATTAAAAGACAAGTGTTCAAAATTAAAATTGTGCATTACAACTTCTGAAATTCTTTTTCAAGAAGATAAAAAAATTATAGAAAAATCTTTTGGTTTGCCAGTGATTAACGAATACGGCGCTTCAGAACTCGACATTATTGCCTTCCAAAATCGAGAGAATGATTGGAGAATAAATGAAGAAACTCTTTTTGTTGAAGTTTTGGATGAAAATAATAGGGCTTTGCCCTTAGGAAAAAAAGGTAAACTCGTTATAACATCTCTTTACAATAGAGCCCATCCTTTTATACGATACGAAATTGGAGATGTTGGTACTCTTTCAGAAAAAAGCAAAGCGAAACATACCATTTTAAAGGAACTTACAGGTAGAACTAGCGATGTGGTATTGTTACCGAGTGGTAAAAAAGCAGCCGGACTATCATTTTACTATGTTACCAAAAGTATTATCGAAAACGACGGTAATGTAAAAGAATTTGTAATTCATCAAAAGTCGCTAGATAGCTTTAAAGTTTTGTATGTTGCCAATCAAACGCTATCAGAAAAAAAGAAGCAACAAATTAAAGATAAAATAAAAACTTATTTAGAACCCAACCTTCAAATAACTTTCGAGAAAAAGGAGGAGTTAAAGCGTTCTAAAAGTGGAAAACTAAAGCAATTTTCGTCTTTTGTCAATAATTAATAGCCATGAAAATTACTATAATAGCCGGTGCTCGACCCAATTTTATGAAAATTGCACCGCTTATCAAATCAATAAAAAAAAGACAGCAAGAAGGATTTCCTATCACATTTCGGTTAGTGCATACCGGGCAACATTACGATAAAAATTTAAGTGACACTTTTTTCGAAGAATTAAATATTCCCTTTCCAGATACTAATCTGGATGTAAAGAGTGGCTCCCAAGCCGAGCAAACCGGAAAAATAATGATTGCTTTTGAAAAAGAGCTTTTAGAAAATCCGTGTGATTTGGTAATTGTCGTTGGCGATGTTAATTCTACCATGGCTTGCAGCATTGTGGCTAAAAAAGAGGGTTGCAAAGTTGCTCATATAGAAGCTGGGATACGTTCTGGAGATCTAGCTATGCCAGAAGAAATTAATCGAATTGTAACCGATAGCTTAACCGACTATTATTTTACCACTTCTCATTACGCCAATCAAAACCTTAAACGATCGGGTATCGATAACGAAAAGATATTTTTTGTTGGAAATATAATGATCGATACCTTAAGAGCTCATGAAGCAAATTTGAAACAGCCTCCCATTTGGGAAAAAGCAAAATTAAAAAATGACAATTATTTTGTAATTACAATGCACCGTCCTAGAAATGTAAATTCAAAAGAAAAATTGACCATTATCATTTCTAAAATTGCTTCCTTAATTTATCCATTGCCGCTAATTTTTCCGGTGCATCCGCGAACCTTCAAAATGTTGGATAAAGAACTTTCTGAAATTGAAAACCTTTATTTAATCGATCCTTTAGGATATTTATCCTTTAATTTTTTAGTAAAATATGCCAAAGGAATTATTACCGATTCTGGCGGAATTACAGAAGAAGCTACCGTGCTAAATGTACCTTGTATTACATTACGTGAAAACACAGAACGCCCTGAAACCTGCGAAATTGGTACCAATGTCTTGGTTGGAACTGATTTAGAAAAGATTACTAAGGAAATTGATAATATTCAGAATAATAAGCGGAAAAAAGGTCAAATTCCCATATTATGGGATGGAAAAACAGCCGATCGAATAACGGCTTCTTTAATTGAAATCTTTAAGCTCTAGTGCAGAAAGAAGTTTGTATTATTACCAGTTATTTCCCTCCAGAAACCGGAGCAGCCTCAAACCGAATCTATTCGTTGGCGAAAGGCTTCGAAGCTAATAATTTTAAGGTTTCTGTGATTACACCTTTACCCAATTATCCTACCGGAAAGGTTTTCCCTGCTTACAAAGGAAAATGGAAAGATATCGCTGAAGAAAATAATCTTAAAATTTATCGACTTTGGATTTTTGCGAGTAACTCTAAGAATATTCTTTTTCGGCTTTTAGCCATGCTTTCTTATAGCATAAGTTTATTATTATTCTTTGCCACTCATAAATTACCTAGCAAAGTTGTGATACAATCTCCCCCACTTTTAGTGGCATTTACCTGCGTATTATTTCTGAAAAACAAAAAAAAAGATCTAATAGTAAACATTAGTGATTTATGGCCACTTGCTGGACTAGAACTAGGCGCTTTTAAACGTAATTTCACCTATAAATGCCTAGAAAAAATTGAAAGCATAATTTATAAAAGAGCAGATATTATTCTAGGACAAAGTGAAGAAATAATTGCTCATATCTATCAAAAATCAACTCCGAAAAAAACATTTCTATATCGAAATTATCCAGAATTTGAGATTCCCGAAATTCAGGAAAGAACTAATAACGAGCCAAATTCAAAAATCAAAATTGTTTATGCGGGCTTAGTAGGTATGGCACAGGGAATTTATAAATTATGTACAAAATTAGATTACAGCACTATTGAATTTCATATTTATGGAGATGGAGCCGAAAAGCAAAAAATAGAAGAATATATCGCTAAAAATAAGCATTTACCTATTTTTTACCACGGTAAATTAGACCGTACCGAATTACATCTTGAATTATTGAAATATGATTTCACCATCGTTCCGCTTGTAAAACGTATTTATGGATCAGTTCCTTCAAAAATATTTGAATATGCAAAATTGGGCATCCCCACTATATATTTTGCGGGTGGCGAAGGTGGAGATCTTGTTGCAAAATACGAATTAGGCTATACTATTGCTCCTGAAGACTATCATGCTTTAAATACACAACTTAATCATTTAAATTCTGATATAATTTCTACAAAAAATCAATTAAGAATACGAAAAACCGCAGCAAAATATTTCGATTTTGAACTTCAGATGAAGAAATTAATTGCGTTGTTACATTAATTAGTGCTTAAAACTGATTTTATCGGCGATTATGCTTACTAAAATCCTTATGCTCTTTTTTCAGTAGATCTTCTTTAGATAGATTTTTGAAGTAATTATAAGTGATGCGCATGCCCTCTTCTCTACTAACTTTTGGTTCCCAGCCAAGAATTTCCTTCGCCCGTGTAATATCCGGCTGTCTTTGCATAGGATCGTCCTTAGGAAGTTTCTTATAAACTATTTTTTGGTCTGTACCGGTGAGCTTTATAATCTCTTCAGCAAAATCATTAATGGTTAATTCATCCGGATTACCAATATTTACTGGCTGACTGTAATCACTGAGTAATAGTCTATAAATTCCTTCTATTTGATCGTCTACATAGCAAAAGGATCTTGTTTGCGTACCATCACCAAAAACGGTTAAATTCTCACCTCTTAAAGACTGCCCAATAAACGCAGGAATAACGCGCCCATCGTTTAAGCGCATCCGGGGACCATAGGTGTTAAAAATTCGAACAATTCTTGTTTCCATTCCGTGGAATCGATGATAAGCCATCGTTAATGATTCCTGAAAACGTTTTGCTTCATCATAAACTCCTCTTGGACCTATGGTGTTTACATTTCCGTAGTAATCTTCAGATTGCGGATGTACCAAAGGATCACCGTAAATTTCTGAAGTTGAAGCAATCAAAATTCTAGCGCCTTTCTCTTTTGCTAAACCTAAACAATGATGTGTTCCTAGAGAACCAACCTTTAATGTTTGGATAGGAATTTTTAGATAATCAATTGGGCTGGCAGGAGATGCAAAATGTAAAATATAATCTAGCTTACCGGGCACATGGATAAATTTAGTAACATCATGATTATAAAACTCGAAATTCTCGTTCTTAAATAGATGTTCTATATTTCGAATATCACCAGTGATAAGATTATCCATTCCTAAAACACGATATCCTTCTTTTATAAATCTATCACATAAATGTGATCCCAAGAATCCTGCTGCTCCTGTAATTAATACAGTTTTGCCCATTTGTTTTGTATTGACTTCTATAAAATTCTTCTCTCAGTTACAAGTTAAGCACTAGCGCCCTAAGAATTAAAAATTTGCTCTAATATCTTTTCAGTAATTAAATAGGTTGGTTTTACTCCAGTAGTTCCCAAACCGCCAGACGCCAATGTACTTCCCGTTTCTAACGGATTATCTGATGCATAATAGGCATATCGAACCTGTACATCTTCAGCAATACTTTTTCTAAGCTTACTTGCAGCCTGAATTGCTTTTTGATAATGCACGCCTTCCATTTCTAATCCGCTTACATTCCAGGTAGAATCATGGAAAAACTTAAGAATATCTCTATTTTGAAGTGACGTACCTAAAACGGTAATCATGCTACCATCCACTACTTTTATTCCGTGGCCTTCTAGATCATCTTTTTTAAGTTCATTTTTAAAAGGATAATTATCTGCTGTACCTTCAAAAATATGTGCCGAAGGAATCATAATATCTCCTTTACCACCTTCCAAAATACCAGCTTTACCCATAATGGAAACCGATCTTACATTCATCTTTATTTCTTTACCATCAAGAATATAAGGCTTCAAAAGCTCGTCCATCGTTTCGTAAGCCTGCTCACCAAATGCATAATCCATAACTATAATTACAGGCTTCTCTTCTTCTTTTAAGCTTTTGAAGTTTTCGTTTCTAAAGCCTTCTTCCAGCATCGCTGTATCAAAAATCTGAACATCGATATTGGTACCGCTTTCATCTTCCAAAAACCTCATCCCGCTAGATAACGCCATTTTCGATACTTTTTGGCGCACATTACCGCTGGAAGAATCACTCAGCATCTCGTAAACCTGAAGAATATCTTTTTTCTTGATCTCATTTTTAAGCGCTAAAGGAGCATAAAGCGTATTCATTACACTATGCATGTTTGCGCTTATTATATGGATAGGACGCTGTACCAAATCACTATCTACGAGACTTCTTTTAATCTTATCTGCCCAAACTTCACCATGAATATGATGTCCTAAACGCTCTCTTAAAATCGGACTGAACGTGATAATTCTTTTATCGTTATTTACTGTTTCTTCGATCGCCAGTTTCCCCATCCAATAGATGATATGCAAAAACTGCTCTGGATTCTCTCGGGTAGAAAACTTAGGGTAAATTGTAGAAACTTCGTAAAAGGTTCGACCTAAAATATTTGCAGCGTGGGTAAGCGCAACCTCCCGTTCAGATTTATCAATTTCTTCTTTAGAAAGTACAACAGCTTCTAACTTCTTCCAATCTCTAGTAACACTACCATCTTCATCGATAACTACGCGTCTCATAATTTTATGAGATTCTACAAAGAGAAAAGTAAGGTGCGTTAATATATCATAGATCTCAGATCTTCCTCTGGTAATTTCAATATTCATCTGCTCCTCGTCGATACGGTAGCAATTTCTACGACGTTTAGGCGGAACAATTGGCTGAAAATGTGAATCTCCATAACCTTCGTCACTAGTAAGATTAATATAGCGACATTGTTCAATACCTATAGGAAGACGCTCTAAAACGTATAATAATCCATTTAATTCTGCTTTATCTTCTGCAACAGAACCATAAATTTCTGGCCGTAAAGCCAATAAACCTTCTCGCAATGTTTCTCCAGAAACACCCATCGGTTTGTAAAAACCACGATTAAACAAATGTCTCATAGTAATGTACATACGCTCGATGGCGTTGGTACTTTCCTGTGCTCTTGTTCTACCTTCTAATTTCAAATTCTATACTTTTTATTTCTTAATTATCTTTTCTAAAACCTCAGCTATTTTACGATCGTTAGAAAGCCTTGGTAATTTATTTTGTCCACCTAATTTCCCAATCGATTTCATATATTCCTGAAAACCGTTTTTCGGTATTTTAGTGACCTTTACAGGTTGCAAAATATTCCCTTCAATTAAATCGAAATAATAGGAATTTTGCTGCTGAAGTGATTGATCTAAACTATCCCTGAATTTCGTAATATCTTCGGGTTCTTTTTCAAACTCAATAAACCACTCGTGATAAGGCAATTCTTCTGCTGAAGGATTTACCTGTGGTGCAACCGTAAATTCGTTAATTCTTGCGCCTGTTTTTTCTGAAGCGACTTGCATTGCTTCTTCTACTTCTTTCGCAATAACATGTTCTCCAAAAGCAGAAATATAATGCTTTATTCTTCCTGAAACCATCAATCGATATGGCTTCAAACTGGTAAACTGTACCGTATCACCAACATTATAAGCCCATAATCCGGCAGAACTGCTAATGATCATCACATAGTTTACCCCTAGTGCTACTTCTCCAATAGTTAATCGTTGTGGGATTTCATCAAAAAATTCTTCAGCCTTAATAAACTCGTAAAAAATACCACTATTTAACTGAAGCAACATTCCTTTAGCCTGCTGATTATCCTGAAAGGCAAAAAACCCTTCCGAAGCAGGATACAATTCTATGCTATCAACTTTTCTTCCGATTAAATTCTCAAATTTTGAACGGTAAGGTTCGTAGTTTACGCCTCCGTAGATAAATAAATCGAAATTCTTAAAAATATCACCTACTTTTTTACCGGTTTTCTGTTGAAGCTTTTCAAAATACATCTGCACCCAGCTTGGAATTCCGCTGATTACTGTCATATTTAGATTTCGAGTTTCCTCGACAATGGCATCAACTTTCGTTTCCCAATCTTCGATACAATTGGTTTCCCAACTTGGCATTCTGTTTTTCTGAAGATACCCCGGTACGTAATGTGCCACAATTCCCGATAATCTCCCTAATTTCACTCCGTTTTTCTCGGTAAGCTCTGGGCTCCCCTGTAGAAAAATCATTTTACCATCTACAAACTTCGAATTTCCGGTTTCGGCGATATAACAGAGAATCGCATTTCGTGCCGCTTCAATATGCGTTGGCATACTCTCCTTGGTAATAGGAATATATTTTGCGCCACTGGTCGTCCCAGAAGTTTTTGCATAATATAACGGCTTGCCAGGCCATAAAATATCCTCTTGCCCCGCTACCATTTTATCTACATAAGATCGCAAGGCTTCGTAATCTCTTACCGGCACATTCTGGATAAATTCTTTATGAGTTTTTATATTCTCAAAATGATGATCTTTTCCAAATTCGGTATTTTTCGCTTTTAATATAAGTTCCTGGAAAATTTTATGCTGGGTCTCTATAGGACTAGCCGACCAGGCATCCATTTTCTTTTTTACAGTTTTAGCGAATATTTTTGCAGCAAAAGACTTTAATGACATAAGCTATTCAAAATCAATATAATCGGTTGGGTTTACAGGATTTCCTTCATTCCATAATTCAAAATGTAGATGAGGACCTGTGGTATATTCTCCGGTAGATCCGGCAGTGGCAACTACTTCTCCAGCTTTCACAAAATCACCCTGTTCTTTAGTTAAAGAAGCATTGTGCTTATAGACAGATATTAGACCATAATCATGCTTTATTATAATCACGTAACCGGTTTCTGTAGTCCATTCAGAAAATATTACTCGACCTTCTGCAACAGATTTTATTGGCGAATTTCGGGCCACTACAACATCTACGGCATAATGTTTATCCTCTGCATTGTACCCTTCAGAAATATTTCCTTTAACCGGAGGAAACAGCGAAAAATCGATATTATCTGTAGCTCCCGGTAAAATGTTATACTTATCTTCTAAGGCTACTTCTTCTCTTAACAAACTATCTGCTTTTGATGGCGGGATTACTTCAACTTCGGGGTTATCCTGAGAAAATTTAATAATCGAATCTTTATTAAGATTTGAGGTTTGTAAATCTCCCGATAAAACTCCTTTTATAGATCCTAAGAACTGATTATTCAGTTTTAAAACATTTTGTAAAGAATCTGTTCTATAAGCAAGTTGAGCTGCTTGCTCTTTTAATTTAGGCGAAGAGTAGCCTGGAATATATTCTCTTAATGGTGTAAATGCAATAATAAATGTTGTAGCCGCCACCAATAAAATTGCACTCGTTGTTACAAAAACAAAAATATTTAATCGAGTTAATTTTAATGAATATCGCTCTTCAAAAGTATCTTCATTTAAAATTACCATTCGGTATTTATGAAGAAGCTTTTTGGTGAACTTTTTCTTATTTTTTTTCTTTTTCGACATACATAAAACCTTAAACAAAGATACTGGAAAATTTATGCTTCCTAATAATTTCGTATTTATTTTAAATTATGAAAGACTAAATTTTGAAGTACAATCTATAGTTTTTAATTAATAAATTTCTGCTTTATGAGTTATTCAATTAATAAACCTTATGTATTTTACACAGATATTAACGCTAATATTGGTTTATTCTTGTTAAGTTTGTAATATAAATACTGAGTTATGAATGCATTTATTTTACCATTAGCTATAGGAGCGCCACAGATTGTACTAATTGTAATCGTGGTTTTACTGATATTTGGAGGTCGAAAAATCCCTGAATTGATGAGAGGATTAGGAAGTGGAATTAAAGAGTTTAAAGATGCCTCTAAGGATGATGAAGAGCCTACAACAAACTCCGCTTCAGACGCTAAAAAAGTTGAAGACACTAAGTAGTCTTAAAAATATTTAATAAAAAAGCCCATTCTTAATTGAACGGGCTTTTTTTATAGCTGTGTTTTTTTTACTTCCTAATTATCTTTGAATTGAAGTGTTTTTAAAATTGCATCCAGCTCAAATACGTGATCTCTCTTGCTGCTGGCTGGTCTAAAGATAAATCCTTCAGCAATTATATAACGATTATTTTCTTCATCCTTAATCGCGTAATTTACAAAAGGTCCCGCCATAAAAGCGTTGTTAACCTCCCAGGTTCCACGAGTTTCATACGCAAAATGACCATCTATTTTAGTTTCAAATAAATAAGGCGCATAAGCTTCTTCTGTAATCATATAACTTCCATCCACCGGACCAGGAATATATTTTTCGCCTATACTATCACGCATTTTTACAATATTCGCGATTACGCTAGAGTCATTATCGATGGTGCTTAACGGAACTTCGTATACTAGAATTTCCATCAAACCTTTAGGAATTTCTTTTCTTATCCAAATAAAATCGTCCTCTTTCGCGGCGTATCTGTAAGCCGTTGGGAATTTCAGGGAAACACCAAAGGCTTCTTCTAAATCTTCATCAGATTCTATGGATTTTCCTATTCTTCGTTGCTTTTCTTTAATTTCTGTAGCTTTTAAAACATCAATAATACTATCTGAAGATGCTTTAATTCTGTCAATAATTTGCTGCTGACTTTGGCCGCTAATTACAATCCCTGTTTGCGGAGTTGCAAATTCATCTTTCATGATCGCCAGGCTATCGGTGCCTTTCTCTACTTTTAGAAAAATCCTGCTACGACGTACAAAACCAGAAAAGGTTTCTGGCGGGATCTGACTTAAACTAAATAACGGTTCTTCCTGCGGTAAACCTTCTACCGGCGCTGCAAGATAATCTCTTACTGCATCACCAACCTGGCCTTCCCACAAGCCATTATCCATAATTACAGTTAACTGATTGATATTTCCAGAAGAATCTGCTAGTATTCGTTGTTCTGGTTTTTCAGATTTGTCTTTACAGGATAAAATCGTTAGGAATGATAATGCGAGGAATACTAGTTTTTTCATGATTCTGGATTGAATTTAAGTTTGGTTATTAGCCTTTAGACACCTTAATTTTCATACCTGGTTTAAGGCGTGTACTGCTCATATCATTCCATGTCCTCAAATTCTGTACCGTAACGCCAGGAAACTTCTTAGAAATACTCCATAACGAGTCTCCTTGCTTTACAATATAAACTTTAGTATTCTTTTTTCCTGTACTCTTAGCGCTCTTAGTTGCCGTTGCACTAGCTGTTTGTGTAACTGGTTTTCTTGGATATATCGTTAGGTATTGGCCTACTCTAATATTATTTCCTCTTAAATTATTCCAGCGCTTAATACTACTCACTCCTACTCCATGCCTTTCTGCAATTCTTCCTAAATAATCACCGCTTCGTACGCGATAGCGAATACGATCTTCGGTTTCTACATATTTGGGTAAGGTTTCTTTATTGGCAATTTCCTGTTCGGCATACTTATAAATTGCAGCTTCATTATTTACAAAAGCTCCCGTTTTTGTTCTAGGTAAGCGAACCACATAATTTTTATCCTCTACAAAAGGAATAATGTCCAGCTTATAACTTGGATTTAAAAACTGTAATAACTCTTTATCTACACCACTTACTTTTGAAATATGATCGAAGGTCAACATTTCTTTAACCTGAATAGTATCTGTTTGAAAATAAGGAATCTCAGGTCGTTTTGGTTGAAAATTATGCTCTTCAGCATACTCAAAGATGTAGAGTGTTGCTAAAAATGCAGGAACATAGCCTGCCGTTTCTCTTGGTAAATACCTTCTTATTTCCCAGTAATCGGTAGAACCACCGCTTCTTCGAATTGCTTTAGAAACGTTACCAGGACCAGAGTTATAAGATGCCAGTACCAAATCCCAATCTCCAAAAACTTTGTAAAGTCTAGATAAATATTGTGCGGCAGCCTCTGTAGCTTTTAAAGGATCCATCCTTTCATCTACATAAGAACTTACATTTAAATCGTGCATTTTCCCTGTGGTAAACATAAATTGCCATAATCCGGTAGCACCAACTCGAGATTTTGCTCTTGGATTTAAAGCCGATTCTACTATAGCCAGGTATTTAAGTTCTAGCGGAATATCATATTTATCCAATTCCTGCTCAAACATTGGAAAGTAGTAATCACTAAGTGCCATTAAGCGCTCCATAGCGTGTTTATTGCGCTTTAAATACATTTTGATAACGCTTTCTAAACTTGGATTATATTCTATGTTGAAAGGCGTTCTTGAATTTAAATGAGCCAAACGGGCTTTTAGCGTATCTGTTGGTAAATCATCGAAAACTACCTGCTCGTAATCCTGTTCTGCAATAGATTTTTGCATGGTTTCGAAAAGATCTGAACTGGTAAGCTCTACACGCCAAACCGAATCAATCTTAGCAGCCTGTGGCAAATCTGATAACGATACTTTAGAAGAATCCCTTATTACTGCAGAAATAGGTAATTTTTGCTGAAATTCTGGATCTGGATCTGCAAGTATAATCTCTGTGCTATCTACTTTTTGAAAAATCTGAACTCTAAAATTAGCTTTTTCAACCTGCTTTTTAGATTTTTCTTTCTGTTGAGCATTCACAGCAAATACTGCAAATAACACCAGTAATAAACATACTTGCTTCTTCATATATAAGATCCTGTTTACCTTATTTAGGAATTATTAATTGTAAAAATTTTTAATCATTACTTCTAAGTAAGAACCTCGAAAATGAGTTTCGAGGTTCTTGAACTAAATAATATATGATCAAAAAGTATTCCTTATTTTCTCGAAAATCGAGATTTAAAATATTTAAGGATAGTTCCTTTTTATTATTTACTAATTGCTTCGATACCCGGTAACGATTTACCTTCTAGCATCTCTAACATTGCTCCACCACCGGTAGAAACATAACTTACTTTATCATCAAAACCGAATTGTTTAACTGCTGCAACAGAATCTCCACCTCCAACAAGAGAGAATGCTCCATTTTTAGTAGCTTCAACAATCGCTTTTCCTAGCTCAATTGTTCCGTTAGCGAAAGTTTCCATTTCGAAAACCCCTAATGGTCCATTCCAAAGGATAATCTTAGATTCAGCAATAACATTTGCAAAATGCTTTAATGTTTCTGGACCTACGTCTAATCCCATCCAACCATCTGGAATGTTATCTACAGCTTCTACCTGCGTACTTGCCTGTTCTGAAAAACTATCTGCAATAATAGAATCTACAGGAAGGTGAACCTGCACTCCTTTTTCTTTTGCTTTTTTCAAAATATCTAAAGCTAATTCCTGCTTATCGTCTTCTACAAGAGAATTACCAATATGGCCACCTTGTGCTTTGATAAAAGTATACGTCATACCACCACCAATAATTAAATGGTCTACGGCATCTAAAATGTTTTCAATAACAGTAATCTTAGAAGAAACCTTGGCTCCACCTAAAACTGCAGTTACTGGTTTCTCTTTACTATTTAATACTTTATCCAAGCTCTTGATTTCTTTTGCTAATAAATACCCGAAGCATTTGTCTTCAAAAAACTTAGCCACTATTGTGGTAGAAGCATGTGCTCTATGTGCCGTACCAAACGCATCGTTTACATAGATGTCCCCAAGTTCTGATAATTGCTTAGCAAACTCTTCGTCTCCTGCTTTTTCTTCATCATGGAAACGTAAATTTTCAAGCAATAGTATTTCTCCAGATTCTAAATCGTCAGCTGCCTTTTTTACTTCAGCACCTACACAATCTTCTACAAATTTTGGTTCTACGCCAATAATTTCAGAAACTTTACTTACGATATTTTTTAAAGAAAATTTAGATTCTTTACCACTTGGGCGCCCTAAGTGAGACATCAACACAACGCTACCACCATCTTCTAATATTTTTAAAATAGTAGGTTTGGCAGCTTCTATACGATTGGTATCGGTAACCTTTAGATCGTCATTTAGTGGCACATTAAAATCTACACGAATTAAAGCCTGTTTATCTTTAAAATTAAAATCGTCTATTGTTTTCATAATTTTGGTTTATTACAAATATAATTTTTTCCGAAGATATAAAAGCGCATATAAATTTTATATTTGCTCATGCTTTTTTCAGAAATCGTTGGATTACCACATATAAAAAATCACCTTACTACTACGGCCGATAACAGCCGTATAGCACACGCGCAATTATTTGTAGGAAGTAGCGGAAGCGGAACCTTACCTATGGCCATTGCTTATGCCCAATATTTGCTTTGTAAGAACACGAATGGGGAAAATAATAATGGTAGTGCATCCTGCAATGTGAAATTTAATAATGTTTCGCATCCCGATCTCCATTTTGCATTTCCGGTGGCTACCAATCAAACCATAAAAAGCCATCCTGTTTCCGCAAATTTCATGGAAAACTGGCGAAGCTTTATAAAAAATAATCCCTACGGAAGTTTAACCGATTGGTACGAACATATTGGTATTGAAAACAAACAGGGACAAATTGGTGTTGATGAAGCACAGGATATTGTAAAAGCGCTTTCTTTGAAAGCTTATGAAGGTGGTCTAAAAGTGATGATTATTTGGAGAGCCGATCGTATGAATAGCGCGGCTGCCAACAAATTGCTGAAACTTATTGAAGAGCCACCTAATAAGACCATTTTTATTTTAATTGCTGAAGATGAAGAGCAGATTATCCAGACTATAAAATCCAGATGTCAGACACTTAGCTTCCCTCCTCTTGCAGAAGCTGATATTGCTGAAAAATTGATTGCTATTAACGACATGGATGCTCAGGAAGCTGCATTAGTAGCGCATCAATCAAATGGAAGTTTTACCAAAGCTTTGCACCTTTTACAAAATAATACGGCAGACGACCAATATGAAGAATGGTTTATCAATTGGGTACGTACCGCTTTTAAGGCCAAAGGAAATAAAGCTACAGTTTTAGAATTAATTAGCTGGAGCGAAGAAATTGCCGGTATGGGGCGTGAAAAGCAAAAGAGCTTTTTATTGTATTGTCTCGACTTTTTTAGACAGGCTTTGATGATGAATTATAAGGCTGAAAATCTTGTTTTTCTTTCACCAAAAACTAAAGGATTTCAGCTTCAAAAATTTGCTCCCTTTGTTCATGGTAATAATATTTTGCCAATAACCAAAGCGCTTGAAGATGCTATTTATCACATCGAAAGAAACGGAAATGCAAAAATAGTTCTAACCGATCTTTCTATCCGGCTTACTCGATTTTTACACATAAAATCTGCTTAAAATGAGGAATATCGATTTTGAAATAGCCTTGCTATTACTATTGGTGTTTTTACTCATCACTTTTTTTATGTCCTTTTTCGAAAAGATTAGCGATTATTCGGGCACAAAAGCGTTTATGCAATCCCACTTCAAAAAAACATTTCTGGCTGATAAAATTAGCTTTCTTTTACCAATATTGGTGATTATAGAGCTTTTAGCAGTTATTTTACTATTATTATCGATTTCAAACTACTTTTTCAGCTTCAGTAGCTTCAATTTCAGTCGTTTTTCGCTTATAAGTTGTGCTTTAAGCTTGATGATGCTTCTTTTTGGGCAACGTGTTGCGAAAGATTACCAAAGTTCAGCAGGAATCACTATTTATTTTATCCTCGTGGTGATTGGATTGTTTTTGTTAGGGCTACAATAACTGGTAAAACTTACTCCGGCATCTACAATTATAAGATTGTGTAAAATAGAGTAAGATTTTTAAACCTTAATAATCGAACATAAAAAAGCCCGATTAGAAAAATCGGGCTCTAGAATTTATAAACTGAATAATTTACTCTACGGAAATAGAATCTGTTTTTTCTTCTGTTGAAGCTTCAGTAGAACCTCCGCCGTAAGTCTTATTTAATTCTTCTAAAACTTCATCGGTAATATCTAAACCTTCTTTAGCATACATGATATTTGCAGATTCATTACTTCCGAAGATATAAGTATAACCATTCTCTTCTCCGTAATCGGCTACAAAATCTTTAACCTTGTCTACAACTTCCTCGATAGCCGAATCACTATCAGTTCTAAGCTGCTGACCGATCATTTGTTGTTGTTGCTGTAATTGTTGTCCTTTTTGCTGAAGTTCTTGTTCTTTAGCTTGTCTTTGTGAAGCAGACATCGAACTCATTCCCTGTTGATATTCCTGAACTTCTTGCTGAAATTGTTGTTGCGGCCCGGTGATAAGCTGAGTTAATGAATCTCTACGCGCTTCGAATTTAGATTCTACATCTTTCATTTCTTTATAATCCTGAATTACACGAGTAGTATCTACATACGCGGTTTTTTCCTGATTACAAGAGATTAGAGAAATTGCGACTGCACCTATGGCGATTATTTTTTTCATCTTCTTAAATTTTAAGTGGAGCAAATTTAAAAAAGTAAACTAAACCACAGCAAGCACTTAGTGTATTTGTCAGAAAATTATTCTAATAATAGTAAACCTGACTAAACTTGCTATACAATAATAAATATGAAAACAATAATTTAGTACTAATCGTCGGAATTATAGGAATCCTATTTTGTGCCAACTTTTTAATAGAAGAAAAAGAAACCTCTTAGGTTAGTAGGATAATCTCTGAAACAAACTTAATCCTTCTCTATAGTCATCTGATAAATTCAAGAAAGAACGAAACAATTGAAAATGGCATTTGATAATCAAGATTTTTAAATTGCTTAAAAATTCTTATTCTGAAGTAAATTAAACGTTTTTTAATGAAAAATCTCTGAATTTGGTATCTCTATAGTTTTTAAAATAAAAATCAATATTTTTTATAGAAAATTAAACTAATAAAAGCCCTCAGAGCGACAATCTCAATTAAGCAACCCCATGATACATTCTAAAGGCGGAAACAAGCTCAAAAAGGCTTAAAATTGAAATTTTAGTGTTTTTTAAAGAAATAAACCATAGAGCTATATTCTCCTGTAGATGCGGCACTCAAATTTGATTTTAAACCATTTAAAAATGCCGGAATTAAATTTTGCTTCCCAGTTTTGTGTTTTTCTGAAAGAAGACTTACATAAAACGAATCAAAGATTAATCCGTTAGAATGAATAAGATTATAACCATTTTCCAAAAATAACTTTTGAATGCCAAATTTAGAAAAATGCCAAAGATGTCTTGGAACATCATAAGCTGCCCAATGCTCTTTATAAATTTCAGCATCTTTACTTTTAAAATTAGGAACGGCTATTACGATAATTCCATCTTTATTTAATAGACGATCAAATTCTTTAAACTGATGTTCTAAATTTGACACATGTTCCAAGACGTGCCACATAGTAATTACGTCGTACTGCTCTAAAATTTCTTCTATGTCATTTTTAAGATCTAGATTTTTTAAAGCAGCATTTTTTCTTGCGACAGCATTTGGCTCTACTCCATCAACTTCAAAATAGCGCGAAGCAGCATTTATAAAATCTCCAGTACCTGCACCAATATCCAAAAGCTTTCCCTGCTTTTTTTGCTTTATGATCCACCCTACTTTTTTCTGTAGCATATAAGATTTTACCGCATTGTACAATTTATCGGTAAAAGATTTTGAAGCATCAGTATGCGAAATATAATCTTCGCTTTGGTAATAGGTAGAAAGATTTTCTGGAACCGGAGAAGTTTTTAAAATTTCATAATGTTTCCATTTTTCTAAATGATACTCTTCTCCACTAACTAAATAATCTTTACAATAAAAATTTGCTTGCTTCACTTAAGGTAATGCTTTAAAGTTTTTTTGATATTCAAAAAAGTCATATTCTAATTGTTCAAGATAGCTTCTTATACGACTAGAATATAATGATGAAGTAGCAATATGATCTACGCCATCAATATCACTTACCTGAATATTTACAAAGAATTTAATTAGACCGGTATTATCGTCATTATCAATATCAGATTCATCATCGTGTCCTAGAATATTATTGAAAAAAGTCTCGGCAACCGGAATATCAGTATAAACCTCTCGGTCATCTTTCACTTCAACGGTAATCAAAAACTCTTTTTCCAACTCAGGAAATAAAATGACTTTGCTTCTCACTAAATCATCTTCGCGTTCCAGATTTAAATATTGTTTAAACCAGGTTTTAACCGTTGGCCGTTGAAGTTTAGTTTGAAATAAATAATTAGTTAAACCTTGATTATCTTCTACAATTCTGGAGCCTTCAATATCGGGAACTGAATGTGTAGTTACGCGACAGCTCAACACTAAAAAAACGCCTGCTAAGATTACAAATTTTAATTTCATTCACTAAATGTTCCACGTGGAACGTTATTGATTATCGACCCATATAAACTAATAAAACAGAAACATCATTGGGACTCACACCGCTAATTCTTGATGCCTGTGATACATTCGCAGGTTGTACTTTATTTAGTTTCTCACGAGCTTCATAAGACATCGATTTGATCTTAGAATAATCAAAATTCTTTGGGATCTTCACATCTTCCAAACGGTTAAGCTTATCGGCATTATTTTTTTCCTTTTGAATATATCCCGAATACTTCACCTGAATTTCCGTTTGCTCTAACATTTCAGTATCCAAATTCTTCTCTTGAATATATTCCTCTACCCCCGAAATTTCCGAACATCTTCCATAGCAACTTTTGGTCTGGAAAAGATTTTAAAAATCTTATCAGATTGCTTCATAGGAGAAGAATTATAATCGGCTAAAACCGGATTTGCATCTTCAGGAACAACGCTAGTATCTTTTAGAAAGGAAACAAAATCTAAAGATTTCTCTTTCTTTTCTTCCATCTTACGCATACGATCTTCAGAAGCTAAACCTAAATTATAAGAACGCTCCGTTAATCTAAAATCTGCATTATCCTGTCTAAGCAATGTTCTATATTCCGCACGAGAAGTAAACATTCTATAAGGCTCTTCAGTTCCTTTTGTAATTAGATCGTCAATTAAAACTCCAATATAAGCTTCATTCCTTTGAAGTATAAAAGGATCCCTTTCCTGAACTTTCAGTGCTGCATTTATTCCTGCCATCATTCCCTGGCAAGCTGCTTCTTCGTAACCGGTTGTTCCGTTTATTTGACCTGCAAAATATAAGCCTTCAACCAACTTTGTTTCTAATGTATGTTGCAATTGCGTTGGTGGAAAATAATCATATTCGATTGCATAACCTGGTCTAAAAAACTTCACATTTTCAAAACCTGCTACAGATCGTAATGCGTTATACTGAACATCTTCTGGTAGCGAGGTTGAAAATCCATTAACGTAAACTTCGACAGTATTCCAACCTTCAGGTTCTACAAAAAGTTGGTGACGATCTTTATCTGCAAATCGATTAATCTTATCTTCAATTGAAGGACAATATCGCGGTCCTAAACTCTTAATTCTTCCATTAAACATTGGAGAACGATCAAAACCGGAACGCAAAATATCGTGCACTTCATTTGAAGTATACGTCATATAACAAGAGCGTTGTTTTGCTAGTGGTTTTGTTTCATCTGAATAAGAAAATTTACCTGGAATTTCATCACCTGGCTGTTCGATCATTTTGGAATAATCCAAAGAACGACCATCTACTCTTGGTGGTGTTCCTGTTTTCATTCTTCCGGCTTCAAACCCAGCATCAATTAGATCTTTGGTAATTCCGGTTGCGGCAGCTTCTCCTGCTCTACCTCCGCCACGTTGTTTATCTCCAATATGGATTAATCCATTTAAAAAAGTTCCGTTTGTACAAACAACAGATTTGGCTTTTATTTCGATTCCTAACGAAGTACGAACGCCTTTAATTTTTCCATTTTCGATTATCAAACCATGAACCATCTCTTGGTAAAAATCAAGATTCGGAGTTTGTTCTAAACGTAATCTCCAGTCCTCAGCAAATCGCATACGATCACTTTGCACACGCGGACTCCACATTGCAGGACCTTTAGATTTATTCAGCATTTTAAATTGAATAGCGCTGGTATCGCTTACCAAACCACTATAACCACCCATCGCATCGATTTCTCGAACAATCTGCCCTTTCGCAATTCCGCCCATAGCAGGATTACAACTCATCTGCGCGATATTCTGCAAATTCATTGTAATTAATAAGGTACTACTACCCATATTCGCAGCTGCAGCTGCAGCTTCACTACCGGCATGCCCAGCTCCTACAACAATAACATCATACTCCGTATTGAACATAAAAATCTTATTCTAATTAAGATTGTTCCACGTGGAACAATTCTATTTTTTCCATTTCTTTTTCACGCATTTGTGCGGCATCTTCTTCAGATTTATCCTTATAACCGCAATAATGCAAAACACCATGAACCAAAACTCTTTTCAATTCTGTGGCGAACTCTTCATTATATTCTTCTGCATTTTCCTTAACTCGCTCTGTACTTATGTAGATATCCCCGTTTAAAAGATTACCCAAAGAATCATCGAAACTAATTATATCGGTATATGTATCGTGGTTTAAAAAACGCTGATTAATATCTAAAAGATACTCATCATCACAAAAGATATAACTTATCTCACCTAGTCGTTTTTCTTCAGAAGAAATTACACGAGAAAGCCACGATTTATAAGTTTCCTCATCGCCTAAGCTAAAATCGTTTTCAGAATAAAAATTAATAATGCCCTCTTGATTATTCATTGAAATAAGTGTTAACCCGGTTCTTCAAATTTTGGCGCAAAGGTAAGATTTGTCTATCTAATATCTCAATGCTATTAAAATATTCTTTAGCCTCTATTTGATTAGTATTAGACTCATTTTCAAATTCAAAAGAATTGGTTTTACTTTCCCTCTCCTCTCGCTCTCCATTCTCATTTATAGAATTATTTAGATCTAACATCTTTTGATTTAATTGATCTAATACCTCTAGGGAGTTATTATTAATATTATCTTCCAAAACGTCATTCTCTAAACGGTCAAAACTAGGGTTAAGATCGTCCATATTCATTCCGTTTTGTTTGAGAATTTCTTCAAGATTTCTCTTAATCTCTTCTTGGCGTTTATAAATTTCAAAAAGCTTAGATTGATTTTCTTCTTTGCCATGAGGTTCGGATCTTTCACCATTCATTTGCTCCTTCATTTCCTCACCCAGTTGTTTTTGTTGCTGAATAACATCCTGTAGTTGCTCACCAGAACCAGATCCACCAGACTCTGAACCAGAACCCATCTGGTCATTCATATTATCCAAAATCTCATTCAGCAAGACCGCTAGATCATTCGCTCCGGTAATTGTATATTGTTGCGAAGACAGTGCTTTTGCCAACCGAACTTCTGCTAATTCTTCAAGGGAGTGATTTATATTAAAAGAAACATCTTCTAATAATTCGAATACTTTTTCGGCAATAAATTGATTCTTTAAACCTAAAGAAAATAGACTATCATCAACATGTTCAAAGTTCTCTTTTAACTGGTATTGCTCTTTCAATCTATTGGAAAACTCAGGACTTTTAGAATCTATCTCTGCAAAACTTTCCATCAAATGCTCTTGTTCAAAAGAGAATATTACAAGATTATCCAACACTTTTCGAAGACTTTCTATGTCGGCCTCCAATGTTTGCATCTCCATGCTAGACATACTTTGTTTCATCTCTGCAGCCAACTTCTTCATTTTTTCTCCTGCCTTCTTTTGCTCTTGAGACTTTGAATTATCTGAATCCTTACCAGCATCCTTATTTAATTTATCTAAATCGTCTCCAATTTCTTCTTCAGTTTCCTTATTTCTTTCAAGCGATTTTGGACGTTTTAAGGCTTCATTTTTTTTATCAAGCTCGTCTAATTCTTTTCGTAATTGTTCGAATTCCGAATTAATCTCCTCTTGAGATTTACCCAGACTATCAAGATTTTTTTGCTCCTCCCCTAGCCTATCCAATTTCGTAGCAACCTGATCAAATTTTTGTTTAACATAAAATTGCTTTGTCAATTCTACCAACTGCTCTAAACTGCGCTTTGATGATTTTTTATTCTTAGATAACTCTTCTAACTTTTGCTGTAAATTTTCATTTTTAATCTTGTCTGAATATTCTTTTAATTCGTCCAAAAGTTTCTTGTTATCTTCAAGCTTATCTTGGCCATTTTCCAGACGCTTTTTTAGATCTTTACTTTCTTTATTATCTTTTTCTGTTTCCGATAATTTCTCTTTAATATCTTCAGAAAACTTCTCCATTAAAGCATTTTCTCTTTCCTGATTTTTTATGAACGATTCTAATTTTTGCTTCTGCTCATAATCAAATTCTTTATCCTCTAATTGATCGTTTAATAATTTCTCTAGATCATCTTCTTGCTTAAATTTCTCGAATTCTTCGGAAAGATTATCGATATTCTGTTCCTGATCTTTTAAATTTTTATCCTGAATTTCTTCTGAAGTTCTATTATAAAAAGTAAACGTTTCAGTTAAAGCTGACTTTGCACCGTTTACGCCATCATTATCAAAAACCACAAAATAATATTCATAATTTTCACCTTCTTCAACCTGAATTTCACCCGGGAAAGAAGCATAAAATTGACTAATCGTTTTTCCACCAAAATCTATCTTTTTGCTTTGGAATTTATCTTCCCCTAACTGACGAAAGCGTAAGATTAAATTTGAAATTCCGTAGTCATCACTAATCCGCCCACCATAAAATTTACTATCAGTTCGTGAGGAATCAACTTTTTCTTCTACCTCTATAGTCGGTCTTTTATCCTTCACTACTTGCAGTTGAAATGATAATGGCTGATATTTAGTAATGTTTTCATTTGAAGTAGAAATAGTATATTTCAAATTCTCATGAACTTCTTTCTTGAAAGAAGTATCAACAGCATAACCGGAATCCTTTATTTGAAAATTGACTGCAGTTGTGTTCCTATGTTCAAATAACCAGGTGACCTTAGTTCCTTCAGGTATATTTAAATTACCATCACCATTAACCGAGTCGTTAGAACGATTCAGATACACTGGATATTCTAGTTTTAATTGAAAATTAATCAACTCCGGTACGGCAATGACTTCTAAAATATAAGTTTTAGAGCTTATATTATCTGTTTTTAGCTCAAATTCTTGATTTTCAGTAACATTTGAAAATAAATAGGTAAATCTTCCAAGCTGCAATTCCTTCATAAAATATTCGGCATCTCCAATTTCAATTTTCAATTGCTGCGGAATTTCTTTTCCTACTGTATTTACTTCAAGCAAAAAATCTTCACCTTCAATAACCTTCAGTTCATTATTCAGCATAAAACTAAAGGGTGCTGGTTTTTCGTAAACCGAAGTATAATTTCTAATACGTTCGAAAGAACTGAACATCCACTGCCCTCTTCCACTAATCAAAAATGCTAAAATCAATAATAGCGGAATACAAGCCAAAATCATATAATTTCGATATTCCATTAAACTTACCGCCTTGGAAAAATTATAGAACTTTAGCTCGGATGATTTTTGCCGAATAGCAGCTTCAAGAAATGTAGAATTTTGCTGAGATCTGAGTTCAATAAGATTAAGCAGTTTGTCATCAATTTCAGGAAAATAATTTCCAATCATTGCTGCAGCTTCCTTATCTGAAATTGCACGATTAAGATCCAAATATTTAATTAAAGGAAGTCCGATAAAAAAGATCAGCAGACTTACTTCAACGAAAATCACAGAAATAAATAAGGAAAAACGAACCGTAGCATCAAACCATAAATAGTTCTCAAATATCAATAATATGAGCAAGTAGAAAATCCCAATAAAAAGAAACAAAGCAATTCCCTTTATCAATTGGTTTAATTGATACTTTTTGATAAAAGCTTTTAATTGATTTTTTATTGCTTCAAATTCAGCCATAAATTATTCTGTCTTTGCGGAATAATGTTCTGCATTCCTATGTTGAATCATCTACTACTAATGCAATAAATTTCAGCACAATTCCGTAGAAAATTGATTCCTATAAATGTAAACAATATAAAACATAAATGAAGTGTATTGATTTTTTGAAAAATCTCAAAAAACCATAAGTCAGTTATTTTAGGATTGCATGATTTAGGTTGTATCTTTGCCACAAAAATAAGCATTTATGTCTTCTAAGGTACGCGTAAGATTTGCACCCAGCCCTACGGGTCCACTACATATTGGTGGGGTAAGAACAGCATTATATAACTACTTATTCGCTAAAAAACACGGCGGTGATTTTATTCTTAGAATAGAAGATACCGACCAAAATCGATATGTAGAAGGAGCAGAACAGTATATTATTGATTCTTTAAACTGGTGCAATATTCCTTATGATGAAGGACCAGGTAAAGAAAAAGATTGCGGGCCATACCGCCAAAGTGAACGTAAAAGTCTTTACAAAGCTTATGCCGATAAGTTAATCGAAAGCGGAGATGCATATTACGCTTTCGACAGTGCAGAGGAACTTGATAAGCATAGAAAATCGCACGAAGCGGAAGGAAAAACGTTTATTTACAACTGGCACAATCGTGAAAAACTAGAAAATTCTATCGCACTACCTGAAGAGGAAGTGAAAAAAAGAATAGAAAATGGCGAACATTATGTCGTTCGTTTCAAATCTCCAAAAGACGAAACTCTTAAAATTTCTGATGAAATTAGAGGGAATATGGAGATCGATACAAGCATCCTGGATGATAAAGTTTTGTATAAAAGCGACGGGATGCCAACCTATCATTTAGCGAATATTGTAGATGATCATTTAATGAAGATCTCACATGTAATTCGTGGTGAAGAATGGTTACCATCTTTGGCTTTACACTTTATGCTTTACCGAGCTTTTGGTTGGGATGCGCCTAAATTTGCTCATTTACCGCTGATTCTAAAACCACAGGGTAAAGGAAAATTAAGCAAACGTGATGGTGATAAATTAGGCTTTCCTGTATTTCCTTTAGAATGGAAAGATCCTGAAACTAAAGAAATTTCAGCCGGATATCGCGAAGATGGATATTTTGCTGAAGCGGTTACTAACATGCTCGCGTTCTTAGGATGGAATCCAGGAACAGAGCAGGAATTCTTTACATTAGAAGAACTTGTTAAAGCATTCGATCTTAAACGAGTACATAAAGGCGGTGCTAAATTTGATCCTGAAAAAACAAAATGGTTTCAACAACATTATTTACAAGAAGCCGATAATGGACATATTGCAGAAGAATTTTCAAAATTCTTAGAGAAGAAAGAAATTAAAGTTTCTAAAGAATACACGCAGCATGTAGTGACTTTAGTTAAAGAGCGTGCTGTTTTTATTGAAGATATATGGGAACAGGGATTTTATTTCTTCGTCTCCCCTACTTCTTACGATCCAAAAAATACTAAAAAAGCATGGAAAGAAGGAACTAACGATTTAATGAACGAACTTATTACAGTATTAGAAGCTACGGAAGATTTTAAAGCTGAAATTGTTTCTGAAAATGTAAAAAACTGGATTAAATCTAAAGAAATAGGATTCGGAAAAATAATGCAACCCTACCGAATCGCTTTAGTTGGATCTTTACAAGGTGTTGATCTTTTCGAAATTTCTGAAGCTATCGGAAAAGAAGAAACGATTAGAAGAATTAAAAAGGCAACAGAAACGCTGGGCTAATATTCGGCAAAATCTATATCAAAATAAAAGGCTTCCAAAATTGGAAGCCTTTTTTATGTGTTTTACGCAATTATCTTCAAAAAGATGAAGTTATGTACGTTTTACGCCTATTATCTTTCCTACGGCCTTTAAAACAAGTGCTTTTTGAACCAATGCGCTTGCAGCATTACCAAGAACGTGCAAAGGCGACAACGAATCTTTTACCTCATCTATAGTAAGTTTGATCTCTTCACTATCAATTTTGGTTTGAAGTTTTAGAATCTTCAAATCTCTATCGATATCTTTAAAATTGGTATATTCTCTCATTAGTTCTCTTCATTAAAAATTTCACGTGAAAACTTTTTCAGCATAAATTTAGTTAATGGTTTTCTACCAAAAATCATAAAAAGCACTATAAGAATAAGATAAAATCCACCTACTATAAAAAATCCCGCTGAAGGTTCTTCTAAAGCAGCACTTATCGCAAACGCAATTCCTAATGATACAAAAGCTAATGCTGTACTAAGAGAAAAAGCAACCACCAGAAAGGTAACCAAAGAGATAGAAGCCCTTGAGGTTTGCTTGAATATTAAAAGTTTATAATATTCAGCGTTGCTATGCGTAAATGCTTTTACATTGTCATTAAGTTCGTCAATACTATTACTTAGTTTTTCAAACGCCATAGATAGTTATTATACGACTGCTTTATTAGCTTTCGTTTCAGCTTCTTCTTTCTTTACTTCTCTTTGCAATTTTGCATTTTGCTTTCTAAGCTCTTCTAGTTTAGATTCCATTGCAGATAAGATATCATCTGCTTTGTGACTAGCGCTAGATAAAGTTTCCTCTAATCTTTCTTCGAAGTCAAACTTAGCTTTCTTAGCTTTTTCTGTTAGATTAGAAGTAGTTTCGCTGTACTTTTGGTTAAAACGACCCTGAGCATCTAATGCATCTTTTCTAAGTTTATCTCTTGTCTTTTCTCCTTTATCTGGAGCATATAATAATCCGATTCCCGCTCCAATAGCTGCTCCGGTTACTAATGCTAAAAATGTATTTCCTGTATTTGCCATAATAAAATAAAGTTATTTGATTAATAGTTTGAATCAAAGATACATTATGAACCGGTTACCTCTTGTTAATAACCGGTTAATATGTATTTGAGCTGTACTAAAATATTCTTAAACAATAACTTATACAAGAATTACTTTTGTTTTTTAGCCCAGCCGTCTCTTAAAGTTACGGTACGGTTAAAAACCAATTGGTCTTTAGTGCTGTCTTTATCGATGCAGAAATAGCCAATTCTTTGAAATTGAAATTGCTCTAATTCTTCAGCTGTTTTAAGACTTGGCTCTACATAACCAGCAATTACATTTAAAGAATCTGGATTCACAAATTCTAGAAAGTCTCTATCTTTTACCCCATCTGGAGCTTCTTCTGTAAACAAACGGTCGTATAGGCGAACCTCAGCTTTTAGTGCATGCTTAATAGATACCCAGTGAAGCGTTCCTTTTACTTTTCTTAAAGATTCTTCGCTACCACTACCACTTTTACTTTTAGGATCGTATGTACAATGAATTTCTAAAATATTACCTTCTTCATCTTTAACAACATCTTCACCTTTAATGATATATGCATTTTTTAGACGCACTTCTTTTCCTAAAGTAAGTCTAAAGAATTTTCTGTTGGCGCTTTCTTTAAAATCTTCTCGCTCGATGTATAATTCTCTACTAAAAGGTACTTGTCTTGTTCCTGCAGCTTCATCTTCAGGGTTATTTTCGGCTTCCAGCCACTCTTCTTCCCCTTCAGCATAATTAGTAATTACTAATTTTACCGGATCTAAAACACCCATTACTCGAGGTGCCTTTTTGTTTAGATCTTCTCTGGCACAAAATTCCAAATGAGCAACATCGATCATGTTCTCTCTTTTCCCTACTCCAATAGATTGAGCAAAATTTTTGATAGATTCTGGGGTATAACCTCTTCTTCTTAATCCAGAAATTGTAGGCATTCTAGGATCGTCCCAGGATTGTACAATTCCTTTTTCTACCAATTGAGCAAGCTTTCGCTTACTTACCACAGTATGACTAAGATTTCTACGTGCAAATTCACGTTGTTTTGGTATAAATTCTCCCGGCTTACTTACTTTGTCTACAAACCAGTTATATAATTCTCTATGCGGTAAAAATTCTAATGTACAAAAAGAGTGAGAAACCTGCTCGATAAAATCACTTTCTCCATGCGCCCAATCGTACATAGGATAAATTTTCCATTCACTTTCTGTACGGTGATGTGGTTTGTGTACACATCTATACATTATAGGATCCCGCATTAACATATTTGCGTTTTCCATATCTATTTTTGCTCGTAGGACATGAGCACCTTCTTTGGTCTCCCCATTCTTCATTTTTTCAAATAAATCAAGGTTTTCCTCGGTACTGCGTTGTCTATAAGGGCTCTCGGTTCCTGGTTGAGTTGGTGTTCCTTTTTGCTCTGCAATAGCTTCTGAAGTTTGGCTATCTACGTAGGCATCACCATTCTTAATCATCACTACTGCCCAGTCGTATAATTGTTGAAAATAATCTGAAGCATAACATTCTTTGGCCCATTGGTAGCCTAACCAGGACACATCTTTCTTGATAGATTCTACAAATTCCCGCTCTTCTTTGATAGGATTTGTATCATCAAACCTAAGATTTACCGGAGCATCATAAGTTTCTCCTAAACCAAAATTTAAACAAATAGAAGAAGCATGACCAATATGCAAATAACCATTGGGCTCTGGAGGAAATCTAAACTTGAGACCCTCTTTTTTATAATCTGCTTTTAAATCTTCTTCAATAATTTGCTCAATAAAATTGAGTGATCTTTTTTCTTCAGCCATATTTAAAATCAACGATCCCTAATTGGGGAACTGAGTTAATATTTATTTCAAAATCTATAAAATTTCATCTAAATTGAAGATGAAATGAACGTTTTCAACATATCCAGTGATTCTAAAAAATAGTCCTCAATAGCTTAAAATTACATTGCTGACTAGTTTTTGTTTCATTCTGAATACCTAAAAATAGAGTGCAAAGTTATCAAAAATTAGCGCATGGCATAGGGTATATTAAGTAGAAATGAATTGTTAGCCGGAAGTATTCAGTCTCAAATATTTTATATCACTAAAACACCCACTATCTTTGCAAAAAACTATATTGTGGGAAGCATAAAATTAAAAAATATCAAAGTTTTCGCTTATCATGGCTGCCTTGATGAAGAAGGTAAGATTGGAAGTGACTATCGCGTAGATCTAAAAGTGAAAGGAGATCTCTCTAATTCAGCAAAATCTGATGAATTAGCCGACACCATTGACTATGTTCATTTAAACAAAATCGTGAAGGAAGAGATGGCTATACGTTCTAAACTTTTAGAAACGGTAGCTGAGCGTATAAACAATCGTGTTCTCCAAGAAATCCTTATGGTACAAAAAGTTAAGGTTTGGGTTTCGAAGATCAATCCGCCTATTGGTGGCAATGTCACAATGGTTAGTGTATCTAGAAGTAAAACCAGATAGATTTTTAGTCTAGAACTTAAAATTTTTATTACATTTGCATTCGCAATTAAAAAGGGCATCGTGGCCGAGTGGCTAGGCAGTGGTCTGCAAAACCATGTACAGCGGTTCGAATCCGCTCGATGCCTCTAAAAGAAAAGGCTTTCCAAAATTTGGAAAGCCTTTTTTTATGGTCTTATTTTTTAAGGTTAATTGCTGAAGTTATAGCTTCAATAACGAATATCAGCTTTTAGTCTCCAAATCCTAAACCTTCTCCCGGTGTAATATTATCGATTTGCTCTCTTATTTCGTTTACTTCGCTTGGAAATGCTCCCTGAGATATCAATACAATCCCGAAGATTACTAGCATAACACTAATGCCCTTCTTCATCTTATAAATTCTGTTGGGTGTAAGCTTACGATTCAGCTTTTTAGCTAATAAAATTTTGAATACATCTACAATTAAATAAGTCACTAAAACAGTACTGAAGAAGACAATAATTCTATCGGTTTGCATTTCTAAACGAGGACCAAAAACTATGATGAGTCCTAACCAAAAACCGAGTACGCCGATATTTATAAAATTAAGAAGGAAACCTTTTAAAGCCAGCCCCAGAAAATCACTTTTTCCTAGTTTTCTAATATCCGGACTATCCTCTTCCTGAGGAATAGATTTTTTTGTTTGTAAAAACGTCATTACACCGTAAGTAGTAAGAATAACACCGCCAAAAATAAATAATGCAGGATCGTCCTTAAGTCTTTCCAATAATTTAGTGGTACTAAGATAAGCGATACAAAGAAAAACCGTATCGGCTACAATCACACCTAAATCAAAAGAAATAGCAGCTCTAAAGCCTTTTATTGCAGCGGTTTCCAGCAATACAAAAAAAACGGGTCCAAGCATAAAAGCTAAAAATAGACCCAATGGCATAGCTGCTAAAATATCGTGTAGCATAAGCTGTCTTTAGAATACAAAGATATAGGTTTAGTTTTTTCTAACCACTTTACCACCAAATAAGGTGCTTTTATCAATTTCTTCAGGGTCACCGTAGACATTTACAGTTCCTCCCGCCTTTACCTTTGCAGTTACTTTTCCGGATACCGTAACATCGGCTACACCTCCTGCTTTAATATCTATATTTAAATATTCAGATTGTAAATTTTTAGCGTAGTATTTTCCGCCGGTATTAATATTTACTTCCTGGTGTTTAGTCTTTCCAGATGGGGTAATTTCACCACCACTTCTAATTAAAACGATAAGATTATCTACTTCAAAATCACCGGTAATATCACTACCTTCCTGAGCTTCCAAAGTGAAAAATTCAGCATTAATTTTATCTCCGATTAGTATTGAAGCATTTTGCTTTGCTCTAATTTCATCGATACTCTTATAATACACTAAAACCTGAGTATCATCATCGTCATCAAAAATATTATCGATTCCCAGCTTTACTTTTAATGTATTTTTATCGATTTCAAAATATACCTCTTCTCTACTCTCTCCAGTTACTACTGCTTTATTTTCATCAGCTCGTACTAGTTTAACCGGTAAACCATCATAAACAAAAATCTTCTCGAAATCTGCAAGATCATGTTTTGTTTCCTGCGCAGTTACAGCTACACCAATAGCCATAAAAACAGCAATGAATATATTTTTCATAATATTTCTATTCTATTTTTCTATATCTTCTTTTAATCCAAGCATTTCGAAATCTAAATGCCTTTTCACTAAATCAGCATTTTTCACTTTCACATAAACCTCGTCCCCAAGCTGATACATTTTTTTACTTTTTCTACCAATCACTGCGTAATGCTCTTCGCTAAATTCGTAATGATCGTCTGATAAATCTCTAAGACGAATCATACCTTCACATTTATTTTGCTCGATTTCCACAAAAATACCCCAATCGGTTACACCAGAGATCACGCCAAGAAATTCCTCGTCCTTGTGATCTTGCATAAATTTAACCTGCATGTATTTTATCGAATCTCGTTCAGCATTAGAAGCAAGATTTTCCATCTCGCTACTGTGGTGACATTTTTCGTCGTACACTTCTTCACTAGCAGAATCATTACCTTCTAAATAATGTTGAAGCAATCGATGTACCATAACATCTGGATAACGACGAATTGGTGAAGTAAAATGGGTGTAATAATCGAAAGCCAGACCGTAATGTCCTATATTTTCTGTTCCGTAGTAGGCTTTACTCATTGTTCTAATGGCGAGCGTATCTACGAGGTTTTGTTCTTTCTTTCCCTGTACATCTTTTAATAATCCATTTAGAGAGCTTGTAACGCTTTTTCTATCGGTAAGATTAAGAGAGTGACCAAAACGGCCTACAACAGTTTGTAACGACGCTAATTTTTCTTCATTTGGTTCATCATGACAACGGTAGATAAAAGTCTTCTTCGGTTTTTGCGCTACAATGAATTCTGCTACTTTCTTGTTTGCAAGTAGCATAAACTCTTCTATGAGTTTATTGGCATCCTTCGAAGTTTTAAAGAATACTCCGATAGGTTCATTTTCTTCATCTAAATGAAATTTTACTTCCACTTTGTCAAAAGAAATCGCACCATCTCTCATTCTAACCGATCGCATTTTCTTTGCCAAGCGATCTAATTCTAGCACCGCTTCAACAATTGAATTATCTACACTATACGCTCCATCTTCCCTGATCGAAATATCTTCAGGAATCTTATTTTCTTTTGTCTCGATGATATGCTGCGCTTCTTCGTAAGCGAATCTGGCATCAGAATAAGTTACCGTTCTACCAAACCATTGATCTTTTACTTTGGCATTTTTATCTAGCTCAAAAACCGCAGAAAAGGTATATTTTTCTTCATTCGGTCTAAGTGAACAAGCACCATTAGATAAAATTTCAGGAAGCATTGGCACTACTCGATCTACAAGATATACCGATGTTGCGCGCTCGTAAGCTTCTTCATCTAAAATAGTATCGGGCTGCAAGTAATGCGAAACATCTGCAATATGAACTCCAAGTTCTATATTTCCGTTTTCTAATTTTCTAAAACTTAGCGCATCATCAAAATCCTTTGCATCTTTTGGATCAATTGTAAATGAAAGTACATCGCGCATGTCGCGACGTTTCTTAATTTCTTTTTCTGAAATTGAAGTATCGATTTTATTCGCAAATTCTTCGACCTCATCCGGAAACTCGGCAGGAAGACCATATTGGGCTAAAATCGAATGAATTTCAGTATTATGAAGTCCAGGCTTTCCAAGAACTTTAGTTATTACTCCAAAAGGGGAATCTGCTCGCTTAGGCCAGTCATCTAATTCTACTAGAACTTTATCACCATCTTGGGCTTCACCAATCTTATTTTTCTGTACAAAGAAATCGGTATACATTTTTGGATCGTCGATTACCACAAATCCAAAATCCTTTTTCATCTGTAAAACACCCACAAAAGAAGTGCGTTTTCGAGTAATGATCTTTGTTATTTCACCTTCAGATTTTTTTCTTCTGCGGTGTTTATAAACATAGATTTCTACTTCATCACCATGAAAAGCCGTATTTAAATTGGGCTGCGGAATCATGATATCATCCTCAAACTCTTCTACGATCACAAAACCGTAACCTTTGGTAGACATATCTAGTTTACCGGTGTAATAATTTGCACCTTTTTCTACCATAAACTTACCACGCTCTACTGCAATAATCTCTTTTTTTGCTGCAAGCTGTGCTAGTTTTTTCGTGATTTGATTTCTACTGCTGGGATCGTCTACACCCAATTTAGCAGCAATCTGCTTGTAATTGAAACTTTTGCCGGCATTTTTTCTTAAAATGTCGGTAATCTTCTTATCTAAGTTACCCAGCTTATCGCCAGATTTATTTTTTCTTTTTTTTCTATTCATGCTCATATATAGGCTAAAATTAATGCATATAACTGATTTAAGATCAAAATCAATGTAAAGTTTTGTTAAGTGCTATAAACCTCTATTTTTAAAAACCTCAAAATACTAACGGGACTGCTCTAAAATATTTTTTAATTTCCTGCGTTAAAATGTAAAACTTATCTTAATAATTTCTTAATTTTACCACACGTTAGCAAACCAACTTATTTGCTAGTTTTATAACTATGAACTTGTTAGCCTTAAAATCTAAGCGATTTTTTATATTATTCTTCCTCATTTTTTTATTTGGGGTAATTGGCTTTTTTACCTACATCGAAAGTTCGTTAGATAAAAGATCTGAAGTACTTCCTGTTACTACTGCGTCCCAGCTAAAAATTTCTCAAAGCAATAACTAAATAAAGTGTATCTTTAAGTACCTATTAATCAGGTGCATGAAAGACTATATCTACCTCCAAAGTTATACGTATACCTTCGAATGTCACGTTGTTAAGCATCTATTAGACAACGAAAATATCTTATATCACTTTAAAAATGAGACGCTTATCGATCTTATACCATTATCCTCTTTCGCATTTGGCGGAATTAAACTTTACATTCATAAATCTCAGCTAACAAAAGCTAAAAAACTTTTAGATCAAATTTTTAAAACAAATAGTCATCTAAGAATCGTTTAATCGTAAGTAGTTATTCACAATATATATATCTATTATTTTTCTTTTCTTTTTTTTAAAACTTAAATGATGGTATATGATTGCTTGTTAATTTGTAGCATAAAATAGTGAACGAAAGTTTGGAATTTGACTTGTGATTATTTGATAACAACTTATCAACAGGTGTTTAAAATCTTAAGTAACTGATTATCTTATTACTTTTAGGTTTACTTAACAATTCTGAAAAATTTAATTAACATAGGTTTTCTTGAAATTTAAAAATTCACAGCCTGTTTATAAACTGTTATTAGTTGCTGAAAACTTGAAGACAAATAAGTGACTTATAATTTGGAAGTATAGCACTATGTCTGGTATTGTAATTTAAATTGGATAAAACAAATTAGGTTGTAATTTAATCATCATAGGTTATCCACATGTTATTGTCAATTCTAAAGCCTTGATTTTAAAGGTTATTTAAAAAGTAATTAACAACGTATTATTCCCGGGTTAATAAGCACTTTTTATACCTTTGTGAGTAGTTAATAAAACCAGAATTATGAAAATCTCCATTGGTAATGACCACGCCGGGACGCAGTATAAGAATATTATTCAGCTGTATTTAGAAAATGAAGCCGGTATAGAAGTAAAAAATTATGGTACTAATACAGACGATAGCGTAGATTATGCCGATTTTGTACATCCTGTAGCAGAAGATGTTGAAAACGGAGTATCAGATTTTGGAATCATTATCTGTGGAAGCGGTAATGGTGCGAGCATGACCGCCAATAAACATCAAAAAATTCGCTGTGCACTTTGTTGGACGGGTGAGATTACCAAATTGTGTAGAGAACATAATGATGCTAATATTCTAAGTATACCGGCAAGATTTGTATCTACACAACAAGCGGTAGATATGGTAAAGATATTTTTAAATGCTGAATTTCAAGGCGGTAGACACAAAACACGAATAGATAAAATTCCTTGTCAATAAGTAGGAATATTTAAACTGAATTATACATCCCGATTTTGTGCAAAATCGGGATTCATTTTTTTATAAAATAGCGATGGAAATACTTGTAAAACAATTTAACGAGCTTAGCTTAAAAGAGTTATATGATATTTTACAACTTCGATCTGAAGTTTTTGTAGTAGAACAAGATTGTGTGTATCAGGATATTGATGGTAAAGATGCCGATGCTTTACATATTATAGGTATAGAGAATAAAGAGATTGTAGCTTATACACGATGTTTTGATAAAGGATTTTATTTTGAAGAAGCCGCTATTGGTCGCGTCGTCGTAAAAATGAATCAGCGCAAATATGGGTTTGGTCACGAAATTATGAAAGCATCCATTAATGCGATTAAAACTCATTTTAGTACGGACGCAATTAGACTTTCAGCACAACAATATTTAACTAAATTCTATGAAGATCATGGGTTTACAACTGAAGGTGAAGGCTATCTGGAAGACGGAATTCCGCATATCGCAATGGTAAAATAGTCCTTAATTTTCAAGAATCTTAGCATACTGGCCCGGGTTGTTTAAAACTTCCCTGGCCTTTTTTATTTCACGACTATTGGCAACATGATTCTCGTATAAGCCTTCCTGATAAAAATACCGTTTTATGATCTCGTCTTGTAAAACTGCTTTAATTTCTTCTTTCTTTTCATCTAACTCGGCAGCCTTACTTTTATCGATTTCCTGAGTGATTTGTTTATAACTATCAAGGATATCTTGCTGAAAACCTTCAGATTGTGCAGTTATCAACAATTCTTCCAATTCTTGTTCAGTAGCTGTTTTATAGCTGAAATTTGAAGTTTTTAAATAGCTTTTAAAATCGTTGAATTCTGCATCACTAAATTCAAATTTTAGAGGATCTTCTAGAGAGTTATGATAATAGTATTCCGTAGCAAAATCAAATACTGCATTTTTCTCTAGCAAAGCTCTGGTAATACTGCTGTATTCTGAAGATTCTAAACGAACATCAGGTAAGATTCCGCCGCCATCGTAAACTGTTCTTCCGTTTTTAGTTTTAAAGGCATTATAGTCTTCTACTTTGGTTCTAACTGCCTTTCCGTTTTCATCACGTTTGCGATAATCTAAAGCCTGTATACAGCGACCACTAGGTGTGTAATAGCGAGAGATCGTAATTTTAAGCTGCGTGCCGTAAGCGATTTCTTTTGGACGTTGTACCAATCCTTTTCCAAAAGTTCTGGCACCTACCACCACTCCTCTATCCAAATCCTGAATAGCTCCTGAAACAATTTCACTTGCTGAAGCACTTTGACCATTCACCAAAACCACCAAAGGAATTTTAGTGTCTATAGGTTCTTTTTGTGTGTAATACTCTTTATTATATTTTTCTATAACCGATTTTGTACTGGTAATAAGTTCTCCTTTATCTAGAAAAATATTGCTCACATTAATAGCTTCACTTAATAAACCACCGGGATTTCCTCTAAGATCAAGTATTATTTTCTCGGCGCCTTTGCTTTTAAGATCCTTAACCGCTCTACTGGTCTCTTCGTAAGCTTTTTGATTAAATCTACTTAGTACAACATAACCGCTTTGATCTTCCAAAAGCGTATAAAATGGAACTGCTTTTAATTCTACAGCACTTCTTTTAATACTGGCTTCCTGTGTTTTTCCCTGTCGGATATAATTTATAGTGATTTTCGAGTTCATAGAACCGTTTAATAAAGCGCCGGCATTTTCAGTAAAATCAGACACCTTAGTATCTCCGATTTTAGTGATTTCGTCACCGGGTTTTAAACCAGCCTCGTCTGCCGGATAATCTTTATAAATTTCAGTTATCAACAGGTTATCACCATTCGATTTTAGCACTGCTCCTATGCCGGTATACTCGCCAGCCATGTCTATACGTGAGCTTTGTACATCTTGCTCACTCCAAAAGTTGGTATAAGGATCCAGATCTGTTAACATCGATTTTATGGCGGTATCCATAAGATCTGCAGGGCTGGTTTCATCAACATAATTCATGTTGATTTCCTTAAAAAGCATGGTGAATATCTCAATCTGTTTGGCGATTTCAAAAAAATCAGATTTAAAACCGACGCTAGAGAATAATACTGCGCCACCAAAAGCTAAGATTAGTGTTTTTTTATAGAATTTATTTTTCATCTTCGTCCTAATTAAAAGATGAAGTCTAGCTTAGCTATATACTTTCCACACTAATTTGCTCTTTGCGTTTTAGCCGTTCTAGTAAGTTAAGCATCAATTGCTCCATCTTGATTTGAGAAATGTCTTCGCGGGAAAGATATATAAACATTAAAGCATATTGTTGCTTAGCCCCGGTCGTTACAAGATACTTATTTTTTCTGAAAGATTCTCGCATCAATCTTTTAATGCGGTTACGCTGTACAGCGGTTTTTACAAATTTCTTCGGAACAGAAAAACCCGTCTTAAAATATTGATTCTTAGCTGAAGCAACTGAAGTATCCTGAGAAGTAATAGGAATATAGACTAACCGAAGTGGATAATTTTTTATCGAAACCCCTTCAGCAAAAAGCTTATCGATAAGAATTTTACTCTTTAATTTTTCATGTTTTTTAAAGCCTTCTTCCATGCTTCAAAAATAGGTATTGTATTTGGATAAATACAAACTAAACCTTAAGCTGATTGTTAGTATCTCTTCCTTCTTGAAAATCACTAATATTCTGTATCGTAACCTCAGCGATTTGCTGCAAGGCTTCTTTGGTTAGAAAGCCCTGATGCGCTGTGATTAATACATTTGGGAATGAAATTAAACGCGAAATAACATCATCTTTAATAATACTTTCTGAAAGATCTTTAAAAAATAATTGCTCTTCCTGCTCGTAAACATCGATCCCTAAATAGCCTAATTTGCCAGATTTTAAGGCTTCTATGGTATCCAGAGTATTGATTAACGGTCCGCGGCTTGTATTTATAAGCATCATACCGTCTTTCATTAATTGGAAGCTTTCTTCATTAATTATATGCTTTGTTTCAGGATTTAATGGGCAGTGCAACGAAATGATATCAGATTGCCTCATTAATTCTTCAAAAGAGACATAAGTTCCGCCGTTTTCTAGTATTTCGGGATTTTCGAATTTATCGTAAGCAATAATCTTACATCCAAAACCTCTCATGTTTTTGGCAAAAATGCTTCCTATTTTACCGGTACCAATTACTCCAACGGTTTTACCATGAAGATTGAAACCACGTAAGCGTTCCAAAGAAAAATTTCCTTCTCTAATTCTGTTATAAGCTTTATGCGTTTTGCGGTTTAGCGTTAGAATTAATGCTACCGCATGCTCGGCAACAGCCTCAGGAGAATAAGCAGGTACGCGATAGACTTTTATTCCAACTTTATCGGCCGCAGCAAGATTTACATTATTGAAACCAGCGCAACGAAGGACAACAAATTTAACGTCGTTTTCAGCTAATATCTCTAATGTTTCTTCATCCAGATCATCATGGACAAAAACACAAACACCATCGTAATTTTTAGCCAGATTTGCAGTGTCTTTGTAGAGTCTTACTTCAAAATATTTTAGCTGAATTTCTTTTTGGTCATAATGATCAAAGAATTCTTTATCGTAAGATTTAGTGCTGAAAAAAGCTAATTTCATGGTGGTGAGATTGGTTGATTAAAATTATGAAATTGCGCTATATTATGAAATAAAAAGTCAATGTTTTAAATGGATAACACAAAAAAGTCCGGCACTAGGCCGGACTTTACTTTTAGATATAAAAATATCTTATTCTGAATCTACTTCACCATAAGTATTATTATTACGGCTTATATCTGCCATAAGCTGAGATTCATCTATTTCAATTGATTTTATAGCCTCTTTAGGAGTATCTATATTCAAATCGTAAGTAGGCATTGCCCACGCCCAATCTTCTCTTACTTCGCGGTCTACGTCACCTTCTGCTGGTTTTTCCCAACGCATCATGCGCAATGGCATATAATACAGTTTCTTGCTACCATCGTTCATTGTAACGGTTACTTCAACAGGCATTGGCATTAAGCCTTTTCTTTCTAAAGTAATTTTAGTTCCGTTTTCAGCCTCTTCAACACTATTAATCGCGTAATCGATTTTATTGGTAGTTCTTGTCCAGTCATTTAAATACCAGTTTAACTCGGCTCCAGAAACCTTTTCAGCAACTCTTATAAAATCGTTTGGTGTTGGATGTTTAAATTTCCACTCATCATAATAACGATTTAAAGTTTTTGCAAGATTTTCCTGACCAATAATATAACCAAGTTGCGCTAAGAAAACTGAACCTTTACTATAAGCAGCGATCGAATATGCAGTGTTAATATCATAACGATCTCCATGGGTGGTTTGTGGTTGCTCCTTTCCAGAAGTCGCGATATAGTTGTAACCTCTGTAAGATCCAGAAACCGGATTTCCAGAAGTACCTTTTATCGTTTTTTGTGCTAATCCAGAAATATAAGTAGTAAAACCTTCGTCCATCCAAGGATGCTCAGATTCGTTAGTTCCTAAAAGCTGCTGAAACCATGAATGTGCAAATTCGTGAGCAGTAGTTCCTAGAAGGCTATTGTAGTCTTCACCACCAGTGATTAAAGTACACATCGCGTACTCCATACCACCATCACCTCCTTGGATAATTGAGTATTGTGGCCATGGATAAGGACCAATATGTTCATTAAAAAAAGCTAATAATTTGGCTGTTTCTGGCTGAATTCTTTTCCATGCATCTTTAACCTTCGCATCATCTTTGTACAAAAAATGAAGAGTTACACCACTTTCTGTTTCCAGTTTGTCGTGAATAAATTCTGGATCTGCAGCCCATGCAAAATCATGAACTTTCTCGGCTTTAAAATTCCAGGCTAATTTTTTGCCTTTACGCTTTACTTTAGTGCCTTCTTCTTCGTAACCGTAGCCAATTTCTTTTGGGTTTTGTAACTCTCCTGTACCACCGATAATATAATCTTTATCGATGTTAATAGTCACATCAAAATCTCCCCAAACCCCATGAAATTCTCTGGCGATATAAGGATCTGCATGCCATCCTTCAAAATCATATTCTGCTAATTTAGGATACCACTGCGTCATAGAAAGTGCAACATCATCGGCATTATTTCTACCAGATCTTCTTATTTGAACGGGTACCTGACCTTCAAATTCCATTTTAAAAGTAGTAGATTTACCGGGCAAAATTGGTTCAGCAAGATTTACAATAAGAATAGTTTCCTCATCTCCCATCGTTACTTCTTTCCCATCCTGAGTTAAAGAAGTGGCTCTTAAATAACCAATTTCATCTTCATTAAGTTTTGAAATTCTACTTTCGTAATCTGGATTTTGGCGATCACCTTTGTTATTTACCATTCTACCATCTGGATCATTGATATCCTGTAAACGGCTATCCATTTCGCTTCCCGGCTGAAATGCGTTAAAAAACATATGGTAAAAAACCCTGTTTAATGTATCGGGAGAGTTATTGGTATAAACCAGTTCTTGGGTACCAGTATATTGATAATTTTCAACATCCATATCTACGTCCATATCGTAGTCTACATGCTGTTGCCAGTAACCGGTATTATTTTGTGCTTGTGCAAAAACACTGGCCAAAAAGGCCATACTAAAAATCAGTTTTTTCATAAATGTGGTTATTATTTAGAAACTTTAGATGCTAATATTAAAGCATTATATAAATTAACAATTTTACCAGAGGTTGAAAGCTCACTAAATTGCTGAGTGTTTAATCGATCTCCGCCAACAATTACATTGGTTTTTACCGGTAAACCGCTATCCATAATAATCTTTTTAACCTGTGGAGCTGTTAATTTAGGAAAATAAGATCTAATCATGGCAGCTACTCCTGCAACCGCTGGAGAAGCCATGGAAGTTCCTTGTAAAAATTCGTATTCGTTGTTTGGCGTGGTAGACCAGATTTTGCTTCCGGGAGCAAATACATCTACATTTTTCTTTCCGTAGTTAGAAAAACCGGCTACTAAATCAGATCCATAATCGTAATTTAAAGCACCTACTGTTAGAAAATTGTCACTAATTTCCTGAGGCATATCTGGCGTTTGATCGTTTGGATATACCATTTCTTCATCCAGGTTTACACTTTCGTTACCTGCTGCATTTACAATTAACACATCATTATCGGCCGCGTATTTAATGGCATCTCTTACCCAATCTGGGTGCGTAGAGAAATATTTCCCGAAACTCGTATTAATAACTTTTGCACCATTATCTACTGCATATCGAATCGCTAAAGCAATATCTTTATCATACTCATCTCCATTAGGTACCGCTCTTACCGGCATAATTTCGACATTGTTAGCAACGCCGTTCATACCAATTCCATTATTTCTTTGAGCCGCGATAATACCAGCAACGTGTGTACCGTGTTTTATATTCTCTTTATCAGCTTCTGGGCCCATAACGTTGTTATTGCCATAGTTTCGATCGTCAAGATCATTAGGATCGTCACCTACAATAGCTCTTCCGTTAAGGTCTGGATTTAGATTAACTTCAACTTGATCTGTATAATAATCTAAAGCGCCATCTAATTCTTCAATAGCTGTAGGAATATTTTCATTTACATTTTGCTGAATCTGAAGCAACATCGCTTTGTATTGATTTAGCGGCTGTGCTGTTGCCTGCATCGCGCGAAGTTCTTCAGTAGTATAATCTTCTTTTCCTAGTTGTGAAGAAACCGCCTGGTGTGCAGAAACTAATTGCGATTTAATTTGTTGATATTGCGATAAATTCTGCTTTGCTTCATTCATTTTCTTTTCAAATTCAGCTTCCGCCTCCTTGTATAAAATAAATTCCTCGCGATTAGCTTCGCTTACATTGCTTGCAGACTTTCCTTCGTACTTTGGTTTTAAATCTCTGTAAATTCTAACAAATTCAAGATTTTCATCTACAGCATCACCTAAAAAGTTCCAGCCGTGAACATCATCTATATACCCGTTATTATCGTCATCTTTACCATTTCCCGGAATTTCATCGGTATTAGTCCAGATAACATTTTTAAGGTCTTCGTGTTCAATATCAGTTCCGCTATCAATAACACCAACGATAACTTTAGCGCCTTTTTGATTTTTTATAATTTCTGAATACGCTTTGTTGATACTCATTCCCGGAATGGTATCGGTAATCAAATCGGCTTCAGGCCAGTTTTTAAACTGAGCATCAGTAAGCGCAGTTACTTTAAGTGGAATGGTATCAATATTCTCAATTGGAGTTGAAACGATTGTTGGCGCGCTGCTACCGCAAGACGCAAGAATGGCTGCTGAGGTAGCAGCCAATAAAGGTTTATAAAATGGAATCTTCATTTTAATTAAATAATTCATTAAACGTGTATGTTTGATTAAGTCGCACACCTTTTTCGGTGTGTTTTACGGTTATAACTTCGTTGTGCGCATCATGTTGCATAAAAAGATAGATTTCTTCATCTGCAGCTTTATCCAAAAAGCTTTTCTTCTCTGGTAAAGTTAATAATGGTCTGGTATCAAATCCCATAACATAAGGCAAAGGCAAATGCCCTGCGGTAGGTAAAAGATCGGCCATAAAAACCAGTTTTTTTCCGTTGTATTCCAAATGCGGTATCATTTGTTTATCGGTATGACCATCTACAAAGAGTACGCCAAAGCCTAAATCTGGAATATTTGCGAAACTTTCATTATCCTTTCGATCTACAAAATGCAACTGTCCACTTTCTTGGATTGGCAGAATATTTTCTTTTAAAAAAGAAGCCTTTTCTCTCGCATTTGGGTTGGTAGCCCAATCCCAATGATCTTTATTACTCCAGTATCTGGCATTTTTAAAAGCCGGTTCGTAACCGGTGCGATCTTTATTCCATTGTATACATCCTCCACAATGGTCAAAATGTAGATGCGTCGTAAAAACATCGGTAATTTCATCACGATGAAATCCGTGCTTTTTTAATGACTTATCGATAGAATCATCTCCCCAGGGATAATAGAAGCTAAAGAATTTTTCACTTTGCTTGTCACCTAGTCCTGTATCAATAAGGATTAGTTTGTCACCATCTTCGATTAAAAGGCTGCGTGCGCCAATATCGATCATGTTATTACTATCTGCAGGATTTGTGCGTTGCCATAAGCTTTTTGGCACAACGCCAAACATGGCCCCGCCATCTAACTTAAAATTTCCCGCTTCGATAGGATATAATTTCATAAATTATCAAATTTTAGCAATATATCGCAAATTATTAAATCCATAAATTAAAAGCGTTTAATTGCGCTCATTTAACACCAGATTAGAAATAAATTGAGTTTAAGAAGAGCTTGTGAGCAAACTAAACTATTTTTAATATTTTTAGCCTTCAAATCAAACCGAAACAATGTTAGAGTTAGCAGGAATCATTATACTAGGAATATTGGCACAATGGGTTGCTTGGAAATTTAAAATTCCTGCGATCTTGCCTTTAATTTTAATCGGCTTAAGCGTAGGACCGATTGCAACTTTGTTTACAGAAAACGGTAATAAACTAATTGAACCTATTTGGAATGGTGAATCTGGTTTATTTCCCGGGGAAAGTCTGTTTTATTTTGTCTCCTTAGCCATAGGTGTGATCCTATTTGAAGGTGGTTTAACACTCAAAAAGGGCGAAATTCTTAATGTTGGTTTTGTAATTGTGAAGCTAATTACCATCGCCGTAATTGTAACTTTTATTGGTGCAGGGATCGCAGCTCACTATATTTTTGATCTTAGCTGGCAAATATCGTTCTTATTCGCTTCTTTAATTATTGTAACGGGACCAACGGTAATTACGCCAATTCTTCGGAATATTCCATTAAAGAAAGATGTCTCTATAATCCTGAAGTGGGAAGGTATACTTATCGATCCTATTGGAGCACTTGTTGCAGTTTTGGTTTTTGAGTTTATTTCTGCTGGGAAAGGGAAAGAATATACTTCAACGGTACTATTAGAATTTGGTAAAATTGTGCTTTTTGGATTCACATTCGGATTCACTTTTGCCCATGCCCTAGCCTACAGTATCAAGAAGAATATAATTCCGCATTATTTATTAAACGTATTGACCCTTGCAGCAGTTTTAGGAGTGTTTGTACTTTCAGATCAATTTGCCCACGAAAGCGGACTTTTGGCTGTAGTTGTGATGGGAATGGTAATGGGAAATATCGATCTTCCAAACTTAAAAGAACTGCTATATTTCAAGGAATCTTTAAGTATTCTTTTAATTTCCATATTGTTTATTCTGCTTGCTGCAAATATCAATATGGAGGATTTATACTTAATCTTTACCGGTAAAGCTATTTGGTTATTTGCTGTTATTGTTTTTGTAGTGCGACCACTTGGAGTGTTTGTGAGTAGTATAAATTCATCACTAAAATTTAATGAAAAGCTATTTATTAGTTGGGTTGGTCCGCGAGGTATTGTTGCGGCAGGTATTGCATCCCTATTTGGTATCGAGTTGCAAAGACAAGGCATAGAGGGTGCTGAATATATCACGCCGCTGGTATTTATGATCGTATTAGGAACGGTGCTTTTAAACGCAACCACAGCACGCTTATTCGCTCAATTAGTAGGTGTATTTTTAAAGAATTCTGAAGGGATTCTTATTATCGGTGCGTCATCTTTCTCTAGAATAATCGGTAAATACATGGAAGATAATGGCAGACATGTTGTTTTGGTAGATAACAACGGTATGAACATTAGAAAAGCAAAAAGCATGGGCTTAGATGCTATCGAAGAAAATGTATATTCTGAAGATTTGATTAATAATATTGAACTTAATGATATTGGTTATTTAATGGCGATGACCAGTAACAGTGAAATCAATAAGAACGCTATCAACAAATTTAGAAAGCATTTTGGTGAAAATGGATCTTTTAGAGTGGTTTCTCCTGAAGAAATGTCTGATCCTGAAAATAATCCAAAAGAAGGTTTGTTCTCGCAAACAGATGATTATGTGAAACTAACAAACCTGGCCAGAAAGTATTCGCAGGTGCATGAAATTACTTTAAACTCTAAAGAACATTACGAAGGATTAATTGAAATTTCGAAAACCGATCCAGATATCATTCCGCTATTCGTTAAAAATGTAGAAGGTAATCTTAGTATCATTCCTTCAAACAGTAAAGAAGTAGAGATCGAAGAAGAATTTAAACTTGTTTACTTAGGAAAACAAATGGAAGTTGAAGAAGATTCTAATACCGGCGATGCTGAAGATACTAAAACAAATACTGAAGAGGAAGAAGAGAAATAAATTCAAATTCGTATAAAAAAGCCCAATTTCAATTATCGAAATTGGGCTTTTTTATGATGTTTATTTAGTTAATTATTCCTCCTCCATCGCATCGATTAATTCGTCGGTGATTTCAAGATTGTGATATACATTTTGAACATCATCATCGTCTTCAAATTTTTCAATAAGGTTGAGGATTTTTTTAGCATCTTCAACCGGAAGTTCTACGGTATTTAAAGGAATTCGCTGTACTTCAGAAGATTTAGTTTCAATTTCCAGTTCTTCTAATTTTGAAGACATCAGGCCAAAATCTTCAAAATCGGTATAAACAGAAATAAGATCGTCTTCTTTTTCAATTTTGGTAGCGCCACCTTCAATAAGTTCAAGCTCAAATTCTTCTAGGTTTCTTTCAATCTTTTCTTTTTCAAGAACAAAAACTCCTTTTTTATCGAATAAGAATTCTAATGAACCATTGGTTCCCAAACTCCCCCCATTTTTAGAAAAAATAGATCGCACAGAAGATACTGTACGGTTCGTATTATCGGTAGTGCACTCTACAAAGATCGCTATTCCGTTAGGGCCGTAACCCTCAAAAGTAACCAGCTCGTAATTATCGGCATCTGCCCCACTTGCCTTTTTAATGGCTCTGGTGATGGTATCTTTTGGCATATTTACCCCTTTGGCATTGCTTATAGCATTGCGCAGACCAGGGTTAGATTCGGGATCTGGCCCTCCTCCTTCTTTAACAGCGACACTAATTTCTTTTATTGCTCTGGTAAATTGTTTTGCACGTCTTTTGTCCTGTGCTCCTTTGCGGTGTTTTATATTTGCCCATTTGCTATGTCCTGCCATTTTCCTCTTCTTTTAGCGTTTTTTAATCAGTTTTGCCTCAATTAAAGTCGATTTTGCTGAAAAATGAAGCAATATTTACAAATTTAAGAAATTGCGGTGCAAATAAGAAATTGGGTGTATTAGTACCATTTTTTTGAAAATTAAGCTAGAGTAAATCATAAATTATTATATATTGTTACCTCAAAATCAATCAAATAGAATATGAAGAAATTAATTTCCCTTTCTCTTTTAGCGTTATGTATATTATTTTCTTCTTGCTCGAGCGATGATGAAAAAATAAAAATGACCAATAAAATAAATGGGACTTGGAAAGTTTCAGATATCTATTGCAGAGGAATTATGGATCTAGGCACTGTAAACTACGAGTTTGTAGGGCAATCAATAGGTTTTGATAATTATACATTCAATTTTAGTAAAGGTGGAACATATAAATTATCAGGATCCTATACAGCAGCTATTACTACGATTATTGATGGGCAACAAAACGAATCACAAGAGGAAATTCCTTTTGCCTCTGCATCGGGATTTTATGCAATAGAACGTAATACATTATTTTTGGAAACAGACGATGAAATTCAAGAGATCGACATTGTTGAAATATCTTCAGATCAATTAGTCTTGAACGCTTCTGGGTCTTCCTTTTTGACTAGGGGAATGGGCGATTTGGCAAATGTAGAAGTTATGGATATTACCCTCGAGAAACAATAATAAAAATCCTCCTAGCTTTAAAAACTAGGAGGATTTTTTTATAAATAAGTTTAGCTTATATTTTTAATCGTTCAGTTTTAGAACGGCCATAAAAGCTTCCTGAGGAATTTCAACATTACCTACTTGTCGCATACGTTTTTTACCCTTTTTCTGCTTTTCTAAGAGCTTTCTTTTACGAGAGATATCTCCACCATAACATTTAGCGGTAACATCTTTTCTAAGCGCTTTTACGGTTTCTCTAGAGATAATTTTAGCACCAATCGCTGCCTGAATAGGAATATCAAACTGTTGTCTTGGTATTAATTCTTTCAGTTTCTCGCACATTTTCTTACCAATGTCGTAAGCATTATCCTGGTGTAATAAGGCTGAAAGTGCATCTACTTTATTAGCATTAAGTAGTACATCTACTTTTACTAATTTGGAAGCGCGCATACCGATAGGAGAATAATCGAAAGAAGCGTAACCACGTGAAACAGTTTTTAAACGATCGTAAAAATCGAACACAATTTCTGCCAAAGGCATATCGAAAGTAAGCTCTACACGCTCTGTTGTTAAATAGGTCTGGTTGGTAATCTCACCACGTTTTTCAATACAAAGTGACATTACATTACCTACATAGTCGGCTTTAGTGATTATAGTAGCTTTTATAAAAGGCTCTTCTACCCTATTTAAGCTTGATGGCTCTGGTAGATCTGATGGATTATTTACTAAAATAAGTTCATCAGGATTTTTATTGGTATAAGCAAAATAAGACACGTTAGGTACCGTAGTAATAACCGTCATATTAAACTCTCGCTCTAATCGCTCCTGAATAATTTCTAGGTGAAGCATTCCTAGGAATCCACATCTAAAACCAAAGCCTAGTGCAGCAGAACTTTCTGGTAAGAAAGTTAATGAAGCATCATTAAGCTGAAGTTTTTCCATAGAAGCTCTAAGCTCTTCGTATTCCTCGGTATCTACCGGATAAATTCCTGCAAAAACCATTGGTTTTACATCTTCGAAACCGGCAACAGCTTCTGTAGTCGGATTTTTAGCATCGGTAATAGTATCCCCTACTTTTACTTCTCGAGCATCTTTAATGCCCGTAATTAAATACCCAACATCCCCAGTTTTAATTTCCTGTTTGGGATGTTGTATTAGTTTTAGCGTACCAACCTCGTCTGCCGAATAATCTTTTTGTGTAGCAACAAATTTAATATGCTGGTTCTTTTTAATACTTCCGTTTATTACTCTAAAGAAGGTTTCTACACCACGAAAAGGATTATAAACCGAATCGAAAATCAATGCTCTTAAAGGAGCATCAACTTTACCGCTTGGCGCTGGTATTTTTGTAATGATGGCATGTAGAATTTCTTCGATACCAATACCGGTTTTAGCACTTGCAGGAATTACATCTTCTGGATCACAGCCTAAAAGGTCTACAATATCGTCGGTTACTTCTTCAGGATTTGCACTAGGCAAATCAACTTTATTTAGAACGGGAATAATTTCCAAGTCATTTTCTAAAGCCAGGTACAAGTTAGAAATTGTTTGCGCCTGTATACTTTGCGCTGCATCGACCACCAGTAAAGCACCTTCACACGCAGCAATAGAACGAGAAACTTCGTAAGAAAAATCTACGTGTCCTGGGGTGTCTATAAGATTAAGTGTGTATTGCTCACCTTCGTGAACATAATCCATTTGGATTGCATGACTTTTAATAGTGATACCACGCTCTCGCTCCAAATCCATACTATCCAAAAGCTGTGCTTGCTTTTCTCTTTCTGTTACCGATCCTGTAAAGTCTAAAAGTCTATCTGCCAGTGTACTTTTACCATGATCGATATGGGCGATGATACAAAAGTTACGTATGTGTTTCATGCAATTGCGAACGTTAATTGGTTTATACCTTCTAAAAGGTTTATTAAGGAACTATCCTCAAATTTTTCAATTTAAAAAGCTAATTTTTTAAGTATTAGCAACTTCTCAAAATTCTATCTTATTTTAATTCCGAAGAAAAAATAGTTTTCCGCAGTATAATTATAAAATTTTTGGGCTGCAAATATAGTGTATTTCAAATACCTGATAGAAACTTTAAATAGCTCTTTAAAAATATGATAAATGAGATGATTTATTTAACAATTCTAACTAAAAAATTAGATAATGTTATTGTTAATTATAAAAAAAGTTAATAAAGTGTTTAAGTTTTATAAAAAAGTTTCTTTTTTTTGTAAAGAAGCTTTCCTGTAAAATTCTAAAGATTTGAATTTAAGCTTTTTTAAAATGCTAATTTAAAACACGAGTAAATAAATATTATGAGCAATAACTCGAATACTTCCGGAACAAGCAGATCGATCATCATCATCGGGGTCTTATTTTTCATCTTTGGTTTTGTAACCTGGTTAAACTCAGTGTTGATTCCTTATTTGAAAACAGCGAACGATCTCAATAACTTTCAATCGTTCTTTGTGGCTTTTGCCTCTTATATTTCTTATTTCGTGATGGCTATTCCTTCAGCTAAAGTTTTAGAAAAAACAGGATTTAAAAAAGGAATGAGTTTAGGTTTAGTGGTGATGGCAGTTGGCGCATTAATTTTTATTCCGGCAGCAGCATCTAGAACATACGCATTATTTCTTACAGGATTGTTTGTACAGGGAACAGGATTGGCATTATTACAATCGGCGGCAAATCCATATATCACGGTTTTAGGACCTATAGAAAGTGCAGCAAAGCGTATTAGTATTATGGGAATTTGTAATAAGGTTGCTGGCTCGCTTGCGCCATTAACTTTAGGTGCGATCCTTCTTAAAAACATGGATCAGGTAGAAGCACGATTAAGCCAACTAACTGGTGCTGCTCGTGAGGCCGAATTGGATCTTCTTTCTTCTAGGGTAGAAATGCCTTATATTGTAATGGCAATTGTTTTAGTTGGTCTGGCAGTGCTAATTTATTTTTCCTCTTTACCAGAAATTGAAACCGATAAAGAAGACGAAACTTTAGCCGCAGCAAATAAAGATAAAACGAGTGTTTTACAATTTCCTAATTTGCTTTTAGGTGCTCTTGCTATGTTTTTATATGTTGGTGTGGAGGTTATTGCTGGTGATACGGTAATTACTTATGCTAAGGATGGACAGGGAATCGCAACTGAAGTGGCTAAGAACTTTACCTCGTATACGCTGGTAGCAATGATTGTTGGATATTTGATTGGTACAGTAACTATTCCTAAATTTATAAGTCAAGCGAAAGCCCTTCAAATTTCAGCAATTTTAGGAATCGTTCTAGGCCTTGCCGCAATTTTTAGTGACGGTTTTGTATCGGTAGTTTGTATATCTATGCTTGGTTTAGCAAATGCGGTGGTTTTTCCTGCAATCTGGCCTTTGGCTTTAGATGGTTTAGGAAGATTTACCAAAATAGCATCTTCATTTTTAATTATGGCGATTGCTGGTGGAGCTATTGTACCTTTGGCCTATGGATCTTTGGCAGATAGTATTGGTCTTCAGCAAGCATATTGGGTAGTGATCCCTTGTTACTTATATATTCTTTTCTTTGCGGTAAAAGGACATAAAATAAGATAAAATTTAATCTATGAAGCTTTTTTTCTTTTCGGTTGTAGTTGTTTTTTCAATAACCTTCAATCTTAATGCTCAGGATAAACCGGCAATTATCCCAAAGCCTAATAAAATTGAATGGACCGATGGGGAGTTTCAGTTTTCTTCGACAATAAATTACTATTCGAATCCTGAAGCTGATAAAAATTTAACTCGATTAGAAGATTTACTGAAAACTACTGGCAGTGAACTGCAAAAAACTTCAGAAGAAGAGGCTCATGTTTCTCTAAAAATTGATAAAAATCTTGCCTCGAAATTAAGCACAGAAGGGTATCAACTTAAAATAACTTCAGAAAAAATAGAAATTATAGCGGCAGAGAATAGCGGACTTTTCTACGGAATTATAACACTACGACAGCTATTTCCAGCTGAAGTAGAAAGCGGTAAAATAACTTCAGCTTTTCATATTCCTGCGGTAGAAATTTCAGATAAACCTCACTATCAATGGCGCGGAACAATGATCGATATGGCACGCAGCTTTTTTGGCTTAGATTACTTAAAAAAGCATATCGATCGTATGGCCTTATACAAATTAAATCGCCTTCACTTACATTTAAGTGACGACCAGGGTTGGAGAATAGAGATTAAAAAATGGCCAAAATTAACCGAAATAGGAGGGCAGTCGGCAGTTAAAAACGGCCAATCAGGTTTCTTAACACAGCAGCAGTTTAAAGAATTACAGCATTATGCTAAAGAAAGAAATGTAATGATTATTCCTGAAGTGGATTTACCCGGTCATACCTATGCAGCCTTGCAGGGTTATCCTGAATTAAGTTGTGAGAATTTCTCAAATCTCGATCCAAAACGTGCCACACCACCAGAAGCTTATGACGGCGTAGAAGTAGGCTGGAGTAAGTTTTGTATGGAAAAACCAATAGTTTACGAATTTGTAGCAGATGTTATTGCTGAACTTGCTGAAATCACCGACGGTCCTTATTTACATATTGGAGGAGACGAAATTGAAGACGAACACTACAAAGAATTTGTGATCAAAGCTGAAAAACTTGTTCGTTTAAACGGGAAATCGGCCATTGGTTGGGAAGAAGTAACTCAGGCAAAAGTAGATGTGTCTTTTATTAGTCAGCGTTGGACAGGCACTACAGAAAGTGTTGTTGACACTCGGGTAATCGAGTCGATTTGCAAAAACTTTTATCTAGATCACGGTAATGTTCCCGATCAACCAAATACCTACAGCTGGTGCAAAAAAGATGGCGTTTCTTTAAAAAATGTCTATGATTTTATTTCTGAAAACCGAAAAGCAATTGGTGTAGAAGGAGCGATGTGGAGTGAACTTGTACATAACGATAAGAGTGCAGATGATCGTCTTTGGCCAAGAAGTATTGCTGTGGCTGAAGTAGGCTGGACAGCTCCTGAAAAAAAGAATTATACTGAATTTGTCGATCGTTTGGGATGGCACGGAAAAAGGCTGTCTGAATTAGAGGTTGATTTCTATAATACGCCAGAGGTAGATTGGAATATTACAAAAAAAGAATAATGATTTTCTACATTTGAAAATTAATCAGAACTTGCAAGACGTAATTTTATAAAATGGAAATCAATAAACCCGATACCGAAAAGCAGTCGAAATATAATGATCTTGAAAAGATGAATACAGCAGAATTGCTGGCAAACATTAATAAAGAAGATCAAACGATTGCTGAAAATGTACAAAAGCAATTACCGGAAATAGAATCCTTGGTAAATGTGATTGTTGAAAATATGCAAAAAGGAGGTCGGTTATTTTATATTGGCGCAGGAACTAGCGGGAGATTAGGTGTTTTAGATGCATCAGAATGTCCGCCAACATTTGGGGTGACTGCAGATATGGTTATTGGTTTGATAGCAGGTGGAGATACAGCACTAAGAAATGCTGTTGAAAATGCCGAAGATGATAAAAATAAAGCCTGGGAAGATCTTCAGGAATTTGATATTTCGGATAATGATACTTTGGTAGGTATTGCAGCTTCAGGAACTACCCCTTATGTAATTGGCGGAATAAAAGAAGCCAGAAAACGAGGAATTTCAACCGGATGTGTAACCTGTAGTAGCGGAAGTCCCTTAGCCGAGGTTTCAGAATTTCCTATTGAAGTAGTTACAGGTCCCGAATTTGTAACCGGGAGCACCAGAATGAAAGCAGGAACTGCCCAAAAATTAGTTTTGAATATGATTTCTACCAGTACCATGATAAAATTAGGCAAGGTAAAGGGAAACCGAATGGTAGATATGCAGCTTTCTAACAAAAAGCTTGTGGGACGCGGTACGCAAATGATCATGGAAGAACTAAAAGTTGCCCAATCTGAAGCTAAAGAGTTATTACTAAAACACGGTAGTGTAAGAAACGTTCTTATTAATTATAAAAAAGAGCTCAAATAATATCGAATGTTGATTTTAGTTTAGAGTAATTTTAAACCTGCTTTTTGATATTTTTGAAGTGATTTTTCAGTAGGATCTAATTCGGTTACCAACGTATCTACTTGGGTAAGATCACATATTTTATATCTATTTACCGTATTCAGCTTCTTAGAAATGCTTAAGGATACGATCTTTTTAGACGAATTCACCATAGCTTTCTTCATTTGAGCAATTTCCCAGTCGATTTCAGTAATTCCTTTATCAAGATCCATATAGCCGGTTCCCAAAAAACAGATATCTGCAGTAATTTCAGCTAAAGTATTTATAGAACTACCACCGGTGGCGAGCTGAGACCCTTTCGATAATTTTCCGCCAATTAAGTGAACTTCGGTAAAATTAGACGAATTATTCAGTAATTCTACTGCCATGGGGAGGCTTGGCGTAAAGAATGTAAGATTCATTTTTCTTGGTAATAATTTAGCCAGTTCCAAATTAGTAGACCCACCCGTTATAAGTACAACATCACCAGGGTTCAAAAGAGAAATCCCTTTTTTAGCAATAATTGTCTTATTCTCATACTCATAAATTTCTCTGTTTTGATCTGAATGAATATTGAACCCATTAGAAACCGCACCTCCATGAACTTTTTTTAAGAATTTTCCTGTATCTAGCTCAATTAAATCTCTTCTGACGGTATCCATAGATACATTTAATATGCTGGTCAAATCACTTAATAGCACTCTGTTATGTAAATGAACCTCGTTTAGAATAATATCGTGTCGCTCTGTCTTTTTCATAATTTCTCAGCAATGATGCTTAGCCAGTTAATGCCTTTATAATTTGATTTCATATTTGTTAAAAAAGTAATAAAAATGAAAATATGTATAAATTCTAATTATTACTAGTAATGCGATTAAAAACTGCAAAAATATAGTCTTATTTTCTTAATTAACGCATTTAATTATAATAATTGCCATTTTTTATTGCATTTAATGTTATTATATGATAAGTTTGTTTATAACCAATTGTTAACTAATTTCTTATGAAAGAACAACTACGTAGACCTTTCTTCATTTTGCTCTTGCTTTTTTCGATAAGCAGCTGGGCCCAGGAGAAAGAGGTTTCAGGAACTGTAGTAGATGAAAATCAAATTCCTTTGCCGGGCGTAAATGTGCGGTTGAAAAATTTGAATGTCGGTACAGTAACAGATTTTGACGGTAACTTCAGTTTATCCATTCCGGATAACAATGATGCGATTTTGGTATTTTCTTCTATAGGTTTTATCACCCAAGAAATAGGGGTTGAGGATAAAGACAACTTTGCTATTTCAATGGAAGTAGATACCGAAAGTTTAGATGAAGTGGTAGTAACTTCCTTTGGTATTGAAAGGGAAAAAAAGGCTTTAGGTTATGCGGTACAAGAAATTTCTTCAGAAGAAGTTCTTGAAGGAAATCAGCAAAATGTAGTAAGCGGTCTTCAGGGAAAAGTCTCTGGGGTTACCATTGGTAATTCTGGTGGAGCACCGGGTTCATCTTCGGTAATCTTAATTCGGGGAGGAACGTCTATAACCGGGGACAATCAACCTTTGTTTGTGGTAGATGGTATCCCTATAGATAATTCAACAGGTTCTAGTTTAACAGTAGCAAGTATTAACCGTGCTGCCGATTTGAATCCAGAGGATATAGAAAGCATATCTGTACTTAAAGGACCAGCAGCAGCAGCACTATACGGTATTCAGGCCGCGGAAGGAGCTGTACTTATTACGACTAAAAAAGGAAAGGCAGGAAGCAGTACGATTTCTTATTCTGGATCATTTTCTGTGGATGAGGTTTTGGGAACTCCAGATGCGCAACAACAATATGGGCAGGGAACACAAATCTTGAGTACAGATGGATTTAGTTATGAAACTGAATCACCATTCAGTTGGGGACCTGCGGTTTCTTCGGGAACTCAAACTTACGATCATATAGATGATTTTTATCAAACTGCTATTACTCAAAATCATAATGTGAGTTATTCTGGCGGTACCGAAAAAGGAACGATGTATTTATCGATAGGAGATCTATCCCAAGATGGAGTTATTGATGGAACCAGTTACGATAAAACTTCATTTAAGATAAATACCTCTTCACAAGTAAGTGATAAACTAACGGTAGGCGCTTCTGCGAATTATATTGTTAGCGAGATAGGAAGTACCAGACAGGGAAATGCAAGCGGAAGTAGTTATAGTAGTTTGCTTTCTTATCCCGTAAATATTGATATTCAGGATTATTATAATGAAGATGGATCACAACGAATGTTCTATAATGACCAACGTTTTGATAATCCTTATTGGAGCGTAGAAAATAGTCCAAATGATAATAAAGTAAATCGGCTTTTGGGTATTATAAATGTGAGCTATGATTTTTTAAACGACTTCAATATTTCTTATAAAGTGGGTACAGATTACTTTAGAGAATTTAGTAAGCAAGTTATAGGTACGGGCTCACTGATCGAAAATAGGGGAGAAGGCTATATTAGTCAGTTTGAAAGAGAGAATAGAAGAACAACCTCAAACCTAATTATAAGTTATGACAAGGACATCACAGAAGATTTCTCTATCGATGCTTTAGTAGGGAATATGGTTGAAGATCTAAAAGTCCATACGGTTTATACTTATGGTGACGGTTTCCAGGCTCCAGGTATTTATAGTATTGGGAATGTATCTCAAGAAAACCAATCTATTACAGAAATTGTTAGAAGAAGAAGAGCAGTTGGTGTTTTTGGAGAAGTTAAGTTTGGTTGGAAAGATGCTTTATTTTTAAACTTTACAGGAAGAAATGACTGGAGTTCCACACTACCAAAAGAAGATCGTTCATTCTTTTATCCTTCTATAGGAACCTCTGCCGTACTTACAGATTTATTGAGTCAGGGTGGTAATGATATTACTTCAGATAATGGTTTATCATTTTTGAAATTGCGAGCTACATGGGCGCAGGTAGGTAAAGATGCACCAATTGGTGCATTAGAAAGTTTTTTAGGTACTAATATTAATTCACTTGCAAGTTCGGCTTATACTTATAATGGTGTTGATATTGGTAATCCTGAATTAGAGCCAGAGTTTACAAACAGTTATGAAATTGGTTTTGATTCTAGATTCTTTCAGAATAGAGTGGGCCTAGATATGAGTTTCTATTATAGTAAATCTGAAAATCAAATTCTGGAAGATATAAGAGTACCACCATCTGCAGGAACTTTCTATGCAACACTTAATGGGGGTTCTATAGAAAATAAAGGAGTAGAAGCCTTACTTACAGCTCGAATTTTCCCAAGAGAAAATGATTTTCAATGGGATATGACGTATAACCTGGGCGTAAATCAAAGTGATGTTATAGCACTACCTGGACAATTAGATGAGGTTTACCTTTCAGACTCATGGACTTTTGGAAATACAGCAGCAGGTGCAGCAATTTTAGGAGGATCACTTTTTGGTTTGCGAGGTTACAAAGCGGTAAGAAATGATGCTGGAGAGTTGATTATAGGAGCAGATGGCTTACCAGAGTTAGAAACTGTTATTTTTGATGATGTTAATCGATTGCCAGATTGGACTTTGGGAATTACGAATACTTTTTCTTACAAAAACTTCAATTTTACTTTTCTACTAGATATAGTTCAGGGTCAGGAAGCTTATAATGCTACCAAATCTGCATTTTCATATTATGGTTTAGCTGAAGAAACTTTAGGGAGATCTACCGGTGGTACACGGGTTGTAGAAGGTGTAACAGCAGATGGAAGTCCAAATACAGTTGAGGTAAGTGATCAACAATATTTTCAGCAATATTGGTCACAAAACGCTGAAAACTTTATAGAAGATGCCTCTTACGCAAGATTAAGATATGTAACACTTTCTTACGATCTGCCAACAGATTTTCTGGAGAAACTAAAAATTGTTTCAGCACAACTTTCGGTAACAGGAAGAAATTTATTTACAATTACCGATTATTCAGGAGTAGATCCAGAAGTTAATACTTATGGTGCAGGTATTCAGGGAGCTGGTTCTATGGGTATAGATAACCTTGGAACACCAAATACCAGAGGATTTGATGTAGGATTACGATTTAAATTTTAGAAAATATGAAGAAGATATATAACTATATAATACTGGTTTCATTGGTGAGCTTTTCAATGTCATGTAGTGACGACTATTTTGATGTCAATAGCTCAGAAACACAACCAACAAATACTGGTTTGGCTCCGCAGTATAGAATTGAAGGAGCGATAGAGAACACTGTAGCTACTGCTCAGTATCGCGGAGTAAGAGAAGTGCTAGGCGTAGTTCAGTATGGTTCGCAAAATACAGCAGCATACTATTCAGAATCGTGGAATACTTTTCTTACAACAGGGAGTTATTTTTTGTGGCAAAATGTATACGTATATGCATTACCAAATACGGCCGATTTAATTTTTCTTGGTGAAGAATACAATTCACCACATTATACAGCGGTAGGTAAAATTTTAAGAGCTTATCTTTTTGGGATGGCGACCGATCAATACGGTGCTATTGTTACAGATGATAGTTATGATCCTGGACAGACCATACAATTGGAGCCAGAATTTGTATCTCAAGAAGAAGTATACGAAGAAATATTCCTTTTACTAGATGAAGCATTACAAGAGCTGGATATGGAAAGTGAGCTTGGTTTAGATGATGAAGATGGTGATATTTTATACCACGGAGACCTCGAGCAATGGAAGCGTTTTGCAAATTCAATTAAAGCAAGATATTTAAATCATTTAACTAAGAAATCTTCAGGCGAGCATGCTTATGATCCTCAAGCTGTAATTAGCGCAGCCGAAAATGGATTTAATTCTAATGAAGATAATGCGCTAATTCAATATGGTGGTGGAGAAGCGAGTAATGACAATCAGCCTTTTAGTGAAAGCGGTTATGGTTCTACAAGATTCGATTATTTTTCAGAGTTTTTTGTACAGCTTTTACAAGATCCATTAAATATTAGTGATGATTTTGAAGATCCACGATTATCGATTATAGTACCAGAAGCCGTTAATGGAGGGTATCAGGGAGTACCATCAGGAGCTGGAGTAGATAATGAGGATGTAGAAGGAGATAACTACTCTGTTGGCAACGGTGGCTTTTATACTTCACCTGATTCTCCAACTTATATGATGACTTATAGTGAAGTAAAATTTATTGAAGCAGAAGCAAGATTTAGAAGTGGAGATGTTGCCGGAGCTTATACAGCTTATAAAACCGGTGTAGAAGCAGATTTACAAAAACTAAATGTACCTGCGGAAGAAATTTCTGATTATCTGGCTAAAATTGATTCTGAAATTGGACAAACCGACTTTGATTTATCTCAAATTTTCGTTCAGAAGTATATTGCAAATATGCTGAATCCAGAAACCTGGGTAGATTTTAGAAGAGTAGATTACAGTGATGATATCTATCCTGGATTAGAACGTCCAGAAAATGTGAATGTAAGCATCTTTCCAAACGAAAACGACTGGATTAGAGCAATGATGTATGAGTATAATGAAGAAGATCGTAATTATGAAAATATGCCAAATAACGATCCATCAATTCGATTAACTACGCCGGTTTGGTGGGATACCGAAGAATAATTTCAGGTTAGTTTGATAAAGCTTGTTCAGGATTAACTAATTTTGAGCGAGCTTTATTATTTTATAATTCAGCTTAGTGAATTTAACCGATATTATGCGCATGCAATCTTTAATGAAAAGATCTTCCCTACTTAAAAAAAGTTTAGCTGCTTTTAGTTTGTTTTTAATTTTCTCCTGTAAAACACAGCAAACAGCAAACAATTCTGATGGAGACGAAACTCCAGAAGTCGTAGAACCCGAAATTCCTTCGGAACAAAAAGTAGAGGAATTAGATACTACAAAACCGGCTGAAGTAACTCCGGAAGAATTACCGGATACCGTTGCGATAGAAAAAGAGGTTTTAAAGAATGAGCCACCAATCGATGTGGCCGAATTTAGAGCAGCCTGGATTGCAACTGTTGCTAACATCAACTGGCCATCTCGATCAGGGTTACCAACTGCGCAGCAACAACAAGAAGCGATAAAATTGCTCGATTTTTTAGCGAATCACAATTATAATGCGGTAATTTTTCAGGTGCGTCCACAAGCCGATGCTTTATATGAAAGCGAATTAGAGCCTTGGTCATATTTTTTAACTGGGCAGCAGGGTAAAGCTCCAGACCCGTATTACGATCCGTTAAACTTTTGGATCAAAGAAGCGCATCAACGTGGTATGGAATTGCATGTTTGGTTAAACCCATATCGAGCGTATCACACCACTGGTGGCGAAATTGGAGCAGCTTCCGTAGTAAAAACCAATCCAGAAATGGTGGTGAAATTACAAAACGGAATGTACTGGATGGATCCTTCTCGCGAAGACGTTCAGGATCGTACAGCAGCGGTAGTTCAGGATTTGGTACAACGATACGATGTTGACGGAATTCATTTTGATGATTATTTTTATCCGTATGATTCTTACAATGGTGGCAAAGATTTTCCGGACGATCAAAGTTGGAACGCGTATAAAAATAGTGGCGGAAAGTTAAGTAGGGGAGATTGGCGACGTAAAAATGTCGACGATTTTATTGAGCGTGTAGCCAAAATGATTAAAAATGAAAAACGTTTTGTGAAATTCGGGATTAGTCCTTTTGGGATCTGGCGTCCCGGTTATCCACAATCTATCGCCGGTTACGATCAATACGAAAAGTTGTATGCCGATGCTAAAAAATGGCTAAACGAAGGCTGGGTAGATTATCTTACACCGCAATTGTATTGGAAAACCGCGCAAACCGCGCAAAGTTTCCCGGTATTGCTAAATTGGTGGCAAGAGGAGAATACTCAAAATCGACATATTTGGCCGGGAATTAATGCCGGATTAATTAAAGAAGAAGGTTATGAAAATGAGTTATTCAATCAGTTAATGATTACTCGCGGAATGCTTTCTAAAGATGCCGGAGCGGTGTTGTGGGATTTAAAAACATTGATGAATGATAAAGAAGCTGAAAAAGCTTTAGCTGAAAACTATTTCAGGAAACCGGCCTTGGTACCAGCAAGTCCTTGGATGGATGATAAAGCTCCAAAATCACCTGAAGTTTCAACTAATCTTGATGCAAATACATTACGAATTTCATGGACGCATCCAAACCCAAATGAGGTGTTTAAATGGGTGTTATATTTTCAGTACGAAGGCAGTAAGTGGGATTTTAAAATCCTGAATGCAGATCAATTTTCAGCATTAAAAACAACGCTTTCTTATTTGGTCGGAGAAAAGAAAGTGAAATTATCGAAAATCGGAATCACAGCGGTAGATCGTACCGGGAATCAAAGTGATTTTAAAGAAATTATTTTAGAATAAATCATAAAATGAAGATTGAATATCACCAATATCAACTGCAGTTAAAAGACACATTCAGGATTAGCCATGCTTCTCGTGATGTGCAGCCAAGTTTGGTGGTTTCTGTCTCGCACGATGGTTTTACAGGTTTTGGGGAAGCTGCAGCCACTTCGTATTACGGAGTGACGGTAGAAGGGATGATTAAATCTTTAAAAAAAGTAGAGCAAATTGTCGAAAATCATATCGAAGAACCTCCGGAAGTAATTTGGGAAAAGCTTTATCCTGAATTAAAGAACGAAACTTTTGCGCTTTGTGCGTTAGACATGGCGCTACACGATCTCTTCGGAAAAAGACAGCAACAACCGCTATACAAACTTTGGAATTTGAATCCTGCTGAAGTCCCGCAAACCAGTTATACGATTGGAATTGCTTCAACTGAAGAAATGATTCGTAAGATTAAAGATTTTCCGTGGCCATTATACAAGATCAAGTTGGGAACCGATCATGATCTTGAGATAATAAAAGAGCTTCGAAAATATACAAAATCGATTTTTAGGATCGATGCTAACGCGGCGTGGACTGCCGATCAGGCAATTGAAAATAGTCATATTTTAAAGGAATTAAATGTAGAGTTTTTAGAACAGCCGTTGCCGGTAGATGATTATGAAGGACAAAAGAAGCTTTACGAAAATTCAGCTTTACCGATAATTGCCGACGAAAGCTGTATCGTAGAAACCGATGTTGAAAAATGTGCCGATTATTTTCATGGCGTAAATATTAAACTCACCAAATGTGGCGGAATTACACCGGCATTACGAATGATTGAAAAAGCAAAATCACTTGGTTTAAAAACAATGGTAGGTTGCATGACCGAGTCGACCGTAGGAATTTCAGCAATTGCGCAACTAGCACCGATGCTCGATTTTGTTGATATGGATGGTGCTTTATTATTGAAAAATGATACTGCAACCGGAGTAAAAATTACTTCAGAAAAAGTCATTTATCCCACAGAAAACGGAACCGGAGTAAAATTGTTTAAATTTGAGTAATTCATCCTGTTTCGATAGCTATCGGAATAGATTCAGAATCTCATCCAATATGGCTTGAGAGATAGTAAAGAATCGATTAATAATATCTAAAATGAAGATAAAAAAATATAGTTTTTGGACCTTGGTTTTAACAACAGTTTTAGTGAGCTGTAACGAGAAACCAGAGAATTCTTCCGAAGAAAAAAATCAGGCACAAGTAGTCATTGATAGCTTAGAGAATGTGTATGCACCAGATGGTAGAGTGGCGTTGTTTGATATTGAAGCTGAAAAAAATGCGGATTCTTTTAAGATTGAAGGCGAAACCAATATGCCTGAAGCGACTGAAGATCTAGAAAAAGTATTGAAGCAAAAAAACATAAAATTTGCATCGAATATAAAAACCCTGCCAGACGCGGAAGGTCTGGAAAACAAAACTAGGGGAGTGATTAAAATTTCGGTAGCGAATCTTCGTGAAAAACCCGCTCATGCTTCGCAATTGGTAACTCAGGCAACATTAGGAATGCCGGTAAAAGTGTATAAAAAGGAGGGAAGCTGGTATCACATCCAAACACCGGAAGGTTACTTAGCTTGGGTAGATTACGGTGGTGTTCAGAATATGACTTCAGAGGAGTTTTCTGAATGGAAGTCTACGGAAAAGCTTATCTATTTAAATCCCTACGGAAAATCCTTAAAATTGGCTAAAAATGACGCTGAAGTGGTTTCAGATCTTGTTGCCGGAGATATTTTAGAATTAACTTCAGAAGAAGGCAATTTCTACGGTATTTCGTATCCTGACGGAAGAACAGCTTTTGTTCCTAAAGCAGATGCTAAGCCTTACAAAAGCTGGTTAGAAAATCTAGATGTTGATGGGGAAACCTTAGTTGCAACAGGCGAGAAATTAATGGGACTTCCTTATTTATGGGGAGGAACTTCGCCAAAAGGAGTAGATTGTAGTGGTTTTACTAAAACCGTCTATTTTTTAAACGGAATGGTGATTCCGCGTGATGCTTCGCAACAAATTCATACGGGAGTTTTGGTCGATTCTACCAAAAATTTTGATAATCTGGTAGCCGGTGATTTACTATTCTTCGGAAAACCAAAAACTGATTCTACTAAAGAGCGCGTAATTCATGTGGGAATGTGGATTGGAGATGACAAATTTATTCACGCTATGGGAGATGTTCATATTAGCACAATGGATACTGTTGCTGAAGATTTTGATGAATATAACTATAACCGTTATCTACGAACCAAAAGAATTTTAAACGAAAAAGACAAAGGATTACAGTATTTAAAAGAACAGGATATTTTTACGGAGTAGATCTTTATTTTGTTATTCCCTAAATAAAATCTTAGTAACTTTTAGAAACAAAATAAATCTGTGAAAGACGGCATAATATACTGGGATATAGATCCCGTAATCTTTTGGATTACCGATTCTTTTCCGTTGAAATATTATGGATTGTTCTTTATGACGGGCCTTTTTCTTGGGTATTTTATTGTAAAAGCTATTTACAAAAAAGAGAATATACCGGTTCAGGATCTAGATAGTTTATTAACCTATATTATTCTAGGAATACTTATAGGAGCTCGTTTAGGGCATTGTTTATTTTATCAACCCGACTATTTCTTGAGTAGGCCACTAGAGATGTTTTTACCCATTCAAAAAATCGGGACCTCATATCAATTTATAGGGTATCAAGGATTAGCAAGTCATGGTGGAGGAATAGGTGTTTTAATTGCGATTTTTCTTTATTGTAAAAAATATAAGGTTAATATTTTATGGTTATTGGACAGAGTTGCAATCGGAACTTCGGTAACAGGGGCTTTTATACGATTCGGGAATTTTATGAATTCTGAAATTTATGGGAAGCCTACAGATGGAAACTGGGGAGTTGTTTTTATGCGAGACGATTTAATACCTCGACATCCAACGCAACTTTACGAGGCATTTTCATATCTATTAATTTCAGTGATTTTGTATAGCATCTATAATTCAAAACGCACTGAAGTCAAAAATGGGCAATTATTCGGCTTATTTTTAATTTTGCTGTTTTTAGCTCGTTTTATTATTGAATTCTTTAAAGAAAATCAAGTCGCTTTTGAAGATAGCCTTACTTTAAATATGGGGCAAATTTTAAGCTTACCGTTTATTGTCGCTGGGATTTTATTGATATTTTGGAAAAGAAATAATTTGATGAATACTAAATAGTATAATTGAAAAGAACTATTATTGTTTAAATAGTTTTATTTAGGATTAATTTACTTTTATAAATATGAAGATGTTTAGATTTATGAAATTCAATATCTTAGCAATTATTGCACTTTTATTTTTTGCTTGTTCATCTGATGATGATAGTGATGATGAGGATTGTATGAAAACCATAACCTTATCGCAGTATTATTTTTACAATAATCAGTCGTATAGTTACGATATTACTCAGGAAGTGCCGTGCGATACCCCAGAACCCACAGAAGCAGAAGAGATTGAGCCACCGGTATTAGAAAGTTTTAATTATGAAGTTTTAGTTTTAGAAACTACTACTGATACTGGAAATAATACCGTACGGTTATATTTCGAAATTAAATTGTATAATCCTAATGACTATAGTATTACCGGAATTCCATTTATAACTTTAGAGTATGCTGATGGAACGAAAGTAACCAGTACTTTCTCTAATAGTATTTCAAACTCTTGTAACAGTATCGGCGCAAATTCTAGCTGTGTTTTAATTTTTGATGAGGAGGATTCGTTAGATAAGGAAATACCCGAATCGATAGAAATAGTTGATGTTCAATTTTTGCTTACTGATTAGTCAATTAAGTAATACGTTGAGTATTATTTTATAAAGGGAACGAGCAACTGAACTTGATTTAGTTGATCTTTTCCTTTATAGGTTTCCTGCCAATTTGAATTCTCGGCTATCTTCAACATAATAATTCCTACTTAATAGATAGGTTTTATAATTTTATAGAGGAAATCTTGTGACTGAATTTCTTTTTTCAGTTTTTAATTTGGTTCTTTGCTTCTTCTTTAAACACAATAGATAGGAAATGCTAAAAATCATTCGTTATAATACCCTAGTAATTCTATCGGTTTTATTTTTATTTTCTTGTAAGACCGAGAAGCATCAATTTAAAAATTCAGCTAGTAAAGCTGAAATAGCTGACAAGGCGATGATCGTTTCAGCAAGAAGCGAGGCATCTCGTATTGGTGCCGAAATTATGAAAAAAGGTGGGAACGCATTTGATGCTATGGTCGCTACTGAAATGGCATTGGCGGTAAGTTATCCATTTGCTGGTAATTTAGGCGGCGGTGGTTTTATGGTGTATCGTACGGCAGATGGAGAAGTAGGAACTTTAGATTATCGAGAAAAAGCACCGCTGGCGTCTTCAAAAAATATGTATCTGGATGAAAATGGAGAGGTAATTTCAGAAAAAAGTACCATGGGAGCCTTAGCATCCGGAGTGCCGGGAACTATTGCAGGGATTTTTAAAGTGCATAAAAAGTTTGGCAGCCTACCAATTCAGGAATTACTAAAACCAGTTATTGCGTTAGCTGAAAAAGGAATTGTTGTTACCCAAAAACAGCAAGATCGCTTACAAAAATATCGCGATGTATTAATGCAAGTAAATGAGGATACGATTCTTTTTACCAAAAGCTACAAGGCGGGAGATACCTTAAAAAATAAAGCGTTAGCCAATACTTTGCGTCGCATAGCTACCAATGGAAGAAGTGAGTTTTATGGAGGCGAAACCGGAAAAATACTTCTTAATTTTCTACAAGAGCGAGGAGGGATCATAACTGAGCAAGATTTACTTAAATATGACGCAAAATGGCGCGATCCAGTTCAAGTTCAATACAAAGATTATCAAATAATTTCTATGCCGCCTCCTTCTAGCGGCGGAATTGTATTAGCGCAGATTTTAAAGATGATCGAACCTTATCCGCTTAATGAATATGCTCATAATTCAGCAAAATATATTCAGGTTTTAACGGAAGCTGAGCGTCGTGCATACGCCGATCGTAGCTTTTATTTGGGTGATTCCGATTTTTATGAGGTACCTCAGGACAGTCTATTAGATTCAAATTATTTGGAAGCAAAAATGGCTAATTTCAGTTTTGAACAGGCGACTTCTTCTTCAGCAATAAACCATGGAGAGCTATCGAATTTTTATGAGAGTAACGAAACCACTCATTATTCTATAGTAGACGCAGAGGGTAATGCAGTTTCTGTAACCACCACTTTAAACGGTGCGTACGGGTCAAAATTATATATTCCTGAACTAGGTTTTTTTATGAATAATGAAATGAATGATTTTAGTTTAAAACCTGGAGTACCCAATATGTTCGGTTTAATAGGAGCCGAGGCTAATGCTATTGCACCTGAAAAACGAATGCTAAGCTCAATGACGCCAACTATTATCGAAAAAGATAATAAACTATGGATGGTAGTAGGTTCTCCCGGCGGTTCGACCATTATAACTTCAGTATTACAAACATTTTTAAACGTTGCTGAATTCGATTTAAACATGCAGGAAGCAGTTTCAGCAAAACGATTTCATCACCAGTGGTTACCCGACGAAATTATGATGGAACCAGCAGGATTTGAAGAAAAAGCATTAGAAGAACTTCAGCAAAAAGGATATAAAATAAATCAAAGTGAATCCAGGATTATCGGTAAAGTAGATGCCATTAGAGTATTACCTAACGGAAAGCTTGAAGGAGGTGCAGATCCACGAGGAGATGATACCGCAGTAGGTTTTTAATATTTAAAATAATAAAGCAATGAAACAGATTTTTACTTATTTAATAATGTTGGCGGGATTGGTCTCGCAAGCCCAACAGCAAGAAATTATCGGGACGGTTGTAGATGAAAATTCCCAACCGCTGCCCGGAGTAAGTATCCAGCTTAAAGGTACCCAAAGAGGAACAGTAACCGATTTTGATGGAAATTTTCTAATCGATGCAAATTTGGGGGAAACACTGATTTTTACATTTGTAGGTTTTGATAAAAAAGAAGTAGAAATAACGAAAACCGATTTACAAATTCAATTGGTAAGTGGTAGTAATTTAGAAGAAGTGGTTTTAATAGGTTCCAGAAACCGAAGTAGAACGGTTACTGAATCTGCCGTTCCCGTAGATGTTTTAGATGTTGAAGAGCTTCAGGTTTCAGTGCCCCAGGTAAATGTAAACCAGATTCTTAATTATGTAGCCCCTTCATTTACTTCTACAACTCAGTCTTTATCAGATGGTACCGATCATATCGATCCGGCTTCATTACGTGGTTTAGGGCCCGATCAGGTATTGGTATTAATCAACGGGAAACGTCGTCATACTTCTTCTTTAATTAATGTAAACGGAACTTTTGGTAGAGGTAGTGTAGGTACCGATCTAAATGCAATTCCTGCTGTAGCAATTAAGCGAATTGAAGTATTACGAGATGGAGCTGCAGCCCAATATGGATCGGATGCAATTGCCGGAGTAATAAATGTAGTTTTAAAGGATGAGGTAAATACCCTTAATTTTAATGTAACAACCGGTGCTAATGTATCCCGAAATGCCAATGAACAAACAGGCGGTATGGACGGCGAAAGTATTAATGTAGCGGCTAGTTATGGCATTCCATTAGGCGACAACGGCGGTTTTATAAATTTCTCAGGAGATTTTGATTATAGAGATTCTTACAATCGAATGAAAGCTTGGGAAGGCGGTGTTTTTAATGCTTATAATGCCGTAGAATGGCAAGCTTATCAAGACAATACAGATATTAGCAATTTGTCTAATCAACAAATTCAGAATTACGCACAACGGGTAGATTATTTTTCTAACGATTTTAAAAGCGAAATAGCTCAGGCGACAGATCGTAGTACATTACAAAGTCTTTTAGGTAGCGATGTTACTGAAAATGAGTTGGCTGCACGTGGTTTAAATCGATCTGATTTTAATATGCGAGTGGGCCAATCGGAATTACGAGGCGGTCGTTTCTTTGCCAATTTTGCTTTGCCATTAGATGATAATGGAACCGAGTTATATGCGTTTAGCGGACTTAGTTCACGTAAAGGAAATGCAGCAGGATTTTACCGATTACCGAATCAAAGTCGAACGTACACTCCGTATTACATTAACGGATTTTTACCAGAAATCAATTCTAAAATTACCGATAAATCTATAGCTGCTGGAATACGTGGAAATGTGGGAGATTGGGATGTAGATTTTAGTAATACATGGGGAGAAAATGAATTTATGTATATAATTTCAAATACGTCTAATGCTTCTTTAGAAGGAACGAGCCCTACCAGTTTTGATGCCGGTGGATTTTCATTCGCACAAAACACAACAAACCTTGATGTTTCTCAGTTTTTCGATGGTTTGTTTGAAGGCTTTAATGTAGCCTTTGGTGCCGAGTATCGATTAGAAAATTACGGTATAAATGCGGGAGAAGAGCAATCTTATGCGCAGTATACAGAAGACGGAAGAGTAATAACTAATGCCACCCAACAACCTACTACCGATTTCTTCGGAAATGCAAGAGCAGGAGGAGCACAGGTTTTCCCAGGTTTTACGCCAGATAATGCTATTTCCAGACAACGAAACAGTGTAGCTGCGTATGCCGATTTTGAAGCAGATGTAACCGAAGAGTTTCTGTTAACTTTTGCCGGAAGATTTGAGAACTATTCTGATTTTGGATCGACCTTAAATTTTAAAGTAGCTTCAAGATATAAACTTACTGATAACGTAAATTTAAGAGCTGCGGTAAACACAGGCTTTAGAGCGCCGTCTTTACACCAAATCTATTATAACTCTACCTCTACGGTTTTTAATGATGCAGGAAACCCGGTACATGTGGGAACGTTTTCTAATGATAGCAGGGCAGCGAATTTATTGGGAATCCCAAATTTAAAGGAAGAAACCTCTAAAAGTGCCAGCTTAGGAGTAACTGCTAAAATTCCAGATGCGAATTTAACTATTACTGCCGACGCTTATTTTGTAGCAATTGATGACAGGGTAGTGTACACAGGACGTTTTAGTGATGACGATTCAGATTCTGAAATAAGTCAGATTCTTAGAAGCGCAAATGCCGAATCTGCCGCTTTTTTTGCTAATGCAATTGATACCGAATCTAAAGGATTGGACGTGGTTATCACACAAAATACATTTTTTAATAACGGCTGGAAACTGAAAAATGATCTTGCAGGAAGTTTTACTCAGACCAAAAGAGTTGGTGAAATCCACGCTTCTCCTTTATTAGAAGACAAATTAGATACCTATTTTTCTGAAGATAACAGGATTTATTTGGAAGAAGCCGTGCCAAGAACGAAGATTAATCTTACTAATGTGTTAACTGTAAACGATTTTAATTTCTTCCTTCGTAATGTGTATTTTGGTGAGGTAACCCAACCTTCAAATACGCTAGCGAATCAAGAAATTTATTCAGGGAAAGTAGTAACCGATCTTTCGGTAGGTTATAATTTTTCAGAATCGGTTAATGTAACAATAGGAGCTAATAATTTGTTTGATTTATATCCCGATAAAAATAGAGTAGAAGATAACCGAAGTAGCGGAAGATTCGATTGGCCTAGAAATGCCCAATTTGGTATCGGCGGACGTTATTTGTTTGCCAGATTACATCTTAATTTAGATTAATCAACCCTATTATCTTTTTTACGAAAACAAGAACCTCACAGTTTTTTAAAACTGTGAGGTTTTTAGTTTTTATTTTTGCTTAGCCATTTTAACGCATTTATTCTTAAAAAATGACACAGCGGTTTATAAAAGCAGTACAAGAATATAATATCTTATCTCAAGAAGCCATTGCAGCCTTTTTGGGAATTGTGACACCTCAAATTATACAAAAAGGAGCTATTTTTTTGCGACAGGGACAAACACCAAAATCTTATGCCTATATCGATCGTGGTTTGTTTTCTTATTTCCACACTTTTGAAAATGGCGATATTGTAATTAAAAAATTTTTCTCTGAAAACTCTTTTATTGCTTCTACCTCGGCACTTCTTCAGGAAAAACCAAGTCTTTTTACAATTAAAGCTTTAGAAGAAACCCATGTTTTAGTGTATCAAAATAGCGATTTTAGAGTATTACTACAGAAGTTTCCAGAAATCGCCTTTTTTTATATTAATTATTTAGAGAAAAATTGGGTAGTAGCTAAAGAACCTCTAGAGATTAATTTAAAATATGAAAGTGCTACAATAAGATACGTGCAATTTCAGCAGGAATATAAAAATATCGAAAATCGACTAAAAAAACATCAAATTGCTTCTTATCTGGGGATTACCCCTACACAATTAAGCCGAATTAGAAAGTCTCTTAAAAATTAATTGGTTTTCTCAACATATGTAGATGTTTTCGATAAAGAAACGCTATAATTTTGCCATGATAATTTAAAATATACTTAAAATGAAAAATTGGCTATTGGGTTTTTCTGCTCTTATAATATTTAGCACTAAGACAATTGCACAGCAAATAGATACTTTAGAAGTGTTTAGTAAATCGATGCAAAAACAAGTGAAAACCATTGTTATAACTCCTTCAGAAGAGGAAAATCTCCCCACTGTTTATGTGCTTCACGGGTATAGTGGTTATCCTGAACGAACCCTTAAAAAAGATATTCCCTCTTTAATAGAACTTAGCTTAAGGTACAATATGAATTTTATTTTACCCGATGGCAATTATGATAGTTGGTATATCGATAGTCCAATCAAAAATTCAAAATACGAAACATTTATAACTACCGAGTTGGTTGAATTTATAGATAATAGATACCATACACAACACTCTAAAAAAGCAATTATGGGGTGGAGTATGGGTGGTCATGGTGCGCTATATCTAGGCGCTCGCCATCCTGAAATATTTTTGGCCATTGGAAGCATAAGCGGGGCAATTAATATGATTCCTTATGGGCAGAATTATGGTGTTCCAAAAATATTAGGAGCTAATAAAAATAATTGGAAGACTTATACTGCTAGTTCACAATTAGAAAACTTTAAAAGTTCCTCCCAAAAAATAATTATAAGCTGTGGATACGATGATGTTCTAATCGAACAAAATAGAAAACTCCATAAGAAACTAATAGAATTAAACATTCCTCACTTTTACATAGAAAGTCCAGGAAAACACGATGCTGCTTATTGGTCTGAGGCGGCTAAAAATCAACTATTTTTAATAGACAATATATTTAAAAGTAATGAATAGTAGTCTAAAAGGAATGTTCTTTATAGCAGTAGGAGCTTCATGCTATGGCGTGTTAGCTACTTTTGTAAAATACGCTAATAATAATGGTTTTGGCACGGCGGGTTTGGCATTTTCTCAGTATTTATTTGGGGTTTTGTTGTTAAGTATTATTTCTTTGATTTTTTCAAAGAATTCTAAATCTTCAACAAAAAGCCATACCATTTCTAAATTTCCAAAAATTAAATTAATACTTTTTGGAACCACGTTAGGGCTTACAAGCAGTTTCTATTATCTATCGATACAATATGTGCCGGTTTCTGTAGGGATTATTTTACTAATGCAAACTATTTGGATGGGAGTGGTTTTAGAATATTTTATGGCTAGGCATCTTATAACCAAAACAAAAGTACTAGGAGCCCTTGTTGCGATTGTGGGGACTGTTTTTGCCGCTCAAATTTTTGAAGCTGATATGAATATCAATTTTATCGGTATTGGTTTTGGGTTATTGGCAGCTTTAAGTTATACCGGTGCTATGTATGCATCTAATAATGTATCGCTAGAACTGCCTGTAATTATACGTAGTAAATACTTAGTATATGGCGGATTTTTAGTGGTCGTTGCTTTTTGGAATGTTCAAATATTAGAAGAATTCAATGCGGAGGTGTTTTTAAAATGGGGTGCTTTTTTAGGATTTTTTGGAACTATTTTGCCTCCTATTTTATTTAATAAAGGTTTCCCTGAAATAGGAACAGGTTTAGGAAGTATAATTGCAGCTTTAGAAATACCAGTCTCTGTGTTTAGTGCTTATTTGGTGTTAAATGAAGAAATCTCTTTACTACAATGGTTAGGAATTGTTATCATTTTATTCGCGATAATACTTATTAATTGGAGAAAATTAATCCGAAACAGAAAAGGATAGGATTTTTGAGGTCAGACTCTTTTAAATTGGAAAGAATTTTTAAAATTAATGTTGTCGCCTATAAGCAAAAAGAACATTTAAAATTTCACCCTGCGTCTTACCTCTAAAGTCTTTTTTCTAGATTCTAGAATTGAATCCGTTAATATCTAACTTCTTGTACTTCTCGACACAATTTCTCGTTCCTCGAAATTACTCGAAATGAGAATGGTTTTTCAATAGGGATGGAAAGTTCATGTTTTAAAGAAGAGATTTTAGCTCCAAATAATTCAGCATTTTTGTCTTGATTTTCGATTTAAAAAGATTTCTCCGTTGCGCTATGCTTCAGTCGAAATGACAAACTAAAGTTATATTGTAATCTTTCCTTACTTGTGAAAAACTCTCTTATTGATTTACAGAATTCAGTTAGAAAATAATTTAAAATTCAGCATTCAAAATTTTATCCTGCCTCTTAGTTCTATTCTCTCTTTTCTAGATTCTAACTAAAAAACAAGGTCGAGATGACAACTTTTGCATTCAAAATTCAACATTGAGCGTTCAATATTTTATCCTGATTCTTTGCTATTGATTCTATTCTCCATATTCTAACTTCTATTTAGCGATTTTTGATATAAATTATATAGAATTTTAATTTCTTCAGCATTTAAAATTCCGTCCACATTTTCTTTTTCCTGAAGGAAATGAATTTGAAAACTTTTAATTGCTGCATCCAGATCTTCGATATTATATCCGATAATTTTTAAGGCTTCCGCGATATTGAAGTTTGCCGGAATCACATTAGGAAATAAGTAACGATCCAATAATGTGATACGCTGTTTAAAAACAGGATCAATATTGGCGATTTTCAGTGGGTTTTCTGTAAAAAATTGATGCTCAAATTCGATATTTTTGATACTGTCTTCATCATACCATATTCCGTAGCCTTCTTCAGCTAAGCGCTTCCAAGGAAAATCTGCACTAGGATCTACTTTTCTTCCTGGGGCGATATCAAGATGCCCTATAAAGTTTTCCGAAGGAATTTTGTAATCTTCTTTCAGTTGATTTAAAACTTCCAGTAAACTTGAAATTTGAGCTTCAGAAAATGCTTCTTTACCATTATTATCAAGCTCAATACCTATAGAAGATGAATTTAGATCTGTAGTGTGTCCCCATTGGCCAATACCACCATGCCATGCACGATAATAATTATTCAGCATATGAAAAACTTTTCCATCATCACCAATAACGTAGTGAGAACTCACCTGAGTTCTGGGAATGGTAAAAGTGTTTAGAGTTTGTATGGTAGAATCCTGTGCAGTATGGTGAATGACTACAAAATTGGGGCGGCGTAGATTAAAATTAGTAGTTCCCACCGGATACTCACCATAATTGGGTGCGGAGTCTTTCTGGCGATCTTCCAGAGGGAACTTACTAAGTTCTTTTGCGTAGGCTTTAGCCTTCTTTTTATATACTTTATTGCTTATTCGGTAAGGGTTTGAAGAACATGAAATCATCAAACCCAAACCTCCTAAAATCAAAATTTTCCTAAAATAGTTCATAGTCGCAATTTCTAACCAAAATACGCAATATTGGTTAGAAAAGAACTAGAATTTCCATCGAACAAAAGCTTCTATAGCTTCGTAATTAGCCAATCCTAAATTATGATAAGAGAGTGCGGTTTCACTATTTCTTTCTTCTGCACGTACCCAGAATTCGCGTTCATCATCACCAGGGAATACCGGAGTATCTTTTTGTGATTGGTGCTTAAATATAGCTTCACGTTTTCTTGCCACTTCTTGTGGAGAAAGCGGTACGGCCATTTCGATATCATGCATATCAAATTCTTGCCATGCACCACGATACATCCATAACCAACAGTGTTTGGTCCATTCTTCGGTTTTACGAAGACGATTCATCGCTTCAATAATAATATCAAAACAAACCACATGTGTCCCATGCGGATCGGCAAAATCTCCTGCTGCAAAAATCTGATGAGGTTGTACTTTTTGAAGTAAATCCATCGTTATTTTCACATCTTCTTCAGTTACCGGGCTTTTTACTTTTTTACCAGTTTCATAGAATGGTAATGCCATAAAATGAATATTCTGATCTAAAAGTCCAGCATAACGTGCACCTGCGATGGCTTCGGTTTTACGTATAAATCCTTTTACATCCATAATCTCCCGAAGGTCGATATCGTTTGGACGTTTTTCAGTAATAAACTTATTGATGTTATTATAAGTCTCCTTTAATTTAGTGGTGTCTTCTCCTATACTTTTATTGAAGTCGATCGCAAACTCAACATAACGTAAAACATCGGTATCCCACACTGCTGTATTTCCAGAAGTTTGGTAAGCGACATGCACATCGTGTCCCTGGTCTACAAGTCTAATAAATGTACCACCCATAGAAATTACATCATCATCGGGATGCGGACTGAATATAATTGCTCGTTTTTTAGCAGGCTCAGCTCGCTCGGGACGTTGCGTATCGTCAGCTTTTGGTTTTCCACCAGGCCAACCGGTAATGGTATGTTGCAACTGGTTAAATACGTCGATATTGATATTGTAAGCCGGCCCTTTTTCTGTGGCTAGCTGTGCCATTCCGTGGCTATTGTAATCTTCGTCGGTTAGTTTCAAAATTGGTTTTCCAACCTCATTAGATAACCAGATTACAGCTTTTTTGATTTGCGCTTTATCCCAACTACAGTCTTTTACCAACCAAGGCGTATCGAATCTTGTTAATTCTGAAGCTGCATCAGCATCCAAAATAAATTCTACATGATCGTTTAAGTGAAGATAAGTTGCCGGTACACTACCAGAAATTTCACCTTCAACCGCTTTTTTAATGATCGAAGCTTTCTTTTTGCTCCATGCCATTAAAATGATTTCCCGAGCTTTAAAGATGGTACCAATTCCCATGGTAATGGCTTTGGTAGGAACGTTTTCTTTTCCACCAAAATCACGAGAGGCATCACGTCTGGTTAGATCGTCTAGCGTTACTAAACGGGTACCACTATTAGGAGCAGATCCAGGTTCGTTAAAACCAATGTGTCCTGTTCTACCAATACCTAGAACCTGAAGGTCTAAGCCACCAACCTCAGTAATTTTTCTTTCATATTCAAGACAAAAATCTGCGATTTCTTCTTTAGCCAATGTTCCATCTGGGATATTGATATTTTCTCTTGGAATATCAATATGATTAAACAGATTCTCGTCCATGAACTTTACGTAGCTCTGGTTCTCATCTGGCTGCATAGGATAATACTCATCCAGATTAAAAGTAATAACGTTTTTAAAGCTAAGTCCTTCTTCTTTATGAAGGCGAATAAGCTCTTCGTAAACTTTTACAGGAGTAGCTCCGGTAGCAAGACCTAAAACAGCATTTTTACCTTTTTCCTGTCTTTTTTTAATAATCTTAGCAATACGCTTTGCAACTTTTACAGATGCTGTTTCCTCGCTTTTATAAACTTTAACGGGAAGCTTCTCAAAACGTGTTTCTTCTAAGAGATTTAATCTGGCCATGAGTGTTTATTTTAACTTAAATGTGATTTTATAATTGAAATCTGATCTTTAAAAATACTGTCCATTACTGCGATAGTGCCACCGTAAAGGCTAGAGTTATTTCCAAGATTCGATAATTCTATATTTGTTTTTTCCTTCAGCTGCATCATGCAATAAATATTCATGGATTGCTGAATTGGAGTGGTTATAAATTGTTTTGCTTTGGCGATCTTACCTTCAAGAACAATTAATTCAGGGTTAAAAATTTGAATAAGAATTGCGATTCCTTTTCCTAAACTCATTCCTATTTCAGAAAGTGAATTTATAGCGAATTGATCGCCTTTGTTGGCAGCTTCAACAATTGTATCTGGCTCTAATTTTTCTAAAGCTTCCGCAGAAAGGCTATTTAAAACTGAAGTTTGCCCTTGCTGAAGTCCTTCTTTTACTTTTCTAACCAATGCTAAACCAGAAGCTTCTGTTTCTAAACAGCCTCTTTTTCCGCAGTGGCATAACATACCATCTTCTACCATTGGGATATGCCCAAATTCACCAGCAAAACCGGAAACCCCAGAGTGGATTTTTCCGCCCATTATAATGCCTAGTCCAACACCCCAATCCATAGAGATCACCAGTACGTTTTCTTTTTCTTTAGCTAATCCAAAATGAAATTCAGCTAAAGAAGCACTCTTTGCGTCGTTAAGAATCGCAACTGGTTTTTTAAATCTGGTTTCGAATTTATCGCGGAGGGAAGCAGGATCCTGTTCGGTTAAATAATACGTGTAATTTTTTCCTTCTTCGGAAGAAACCAATCCCGGCATACTTATACCGACACCCATTATTTTTGCATCATCTACCTCTGATACTTTTAAAAACTCTTCTGAGAAATCATAAAGTAGATCTACAATATTAGAATTTGGAGAGATTTGTGTTTCTAAAGTCTCCTCTTTAACAATACTGTGGTTATTATCGATAAGCGCCAATTTTATTTTAAAGCGCTCTATGTGAATGCTCAATACGAAAAAGGAATGTTCTTTTAATCCGTAAAGATCGGGTTTACGACCACCTTCAGATTTTCCTCTTCCTTTTTTAATGACCATACCGTCCTCTAGCAGTTGGTTAACAAGGGCCATAGAAGTTGGGAGACTTATGCCAAATTTTGAGCAAATTTCTGCATTAGAAGTATCACCATTTAGAAACATGTGCTTTATGATTCTAGTCTTTTGATGTACTTTTTTTCGCTCAACATTGCTCATATCTTTGATAAGAGCTTCTTCAATTAGAAAATCCTTTAAATGTAGACTCATATTCGTCAAAAAATGTCAGGTCTTTATGCCTTTCGTTAAAAATTTAATTCTTCTTGCAAGAAACTAAATTTCTGAAAAATAAAAGTATATAAAAAATCTAGTTTAGAAAAGACTTAATGTAAAATTTTAATTAAGATGTTTTGTTTTATTAAATTTTGTAGATTTATATGAATTAATAAAGGTTATTTCTTATAAATAATATCATTTTACAATGCATCTTTTTTATATGCGTTGTTATTTTTGATAGTAATGTGGCTTATTGCCTATATTTTGGATAAAAAGAAAATTTATATAAAAGTTTAAATCTAAACTAATGCGACTATTTTCCCTAAGAAGTGTAATTCTTTGCTCTATTGTTTTCTGCGGAATACAATGGAGTTCCTTTGCGCAGCAACAACCTGAGTTTTTAGAATATACCAATAGTAAATGGGTAGATTCTGTGATGCAGCAATTAAGCCCCAATGAGCGGGTTGCTCAACTTATAATGGTGGCAGCCTATTCTAATCGAGATTCGCAACATAAGAATGAAATTCTAAAACTGGTTAAGGAACAGAAAATCGGGGGACTCATTTTCTTCCAGGGAACTGCAAAAAAGCAGGTAGAATTGATGAATGATTATCAATTAGTTTCAGATGTGCCATTATTAGGAGCCATTGATGCAGAGTGGGGATTGGGAATGCGACTGGATAATACCATCAGTTTCCCGTACCAAATGGCATTAGGAGCGATAGAAGATGATACGCTTTTGTATAAAATGGGAGAAGAAGTAGCGCGCCAAGTAAAACGTACAGGTTTACACATGAATTTTGCTCCTGTGGTCGACGTTAATAATAACCCGAATAATCCGGTAATTAATTATAGAAGTTTTGGCGAGAATAAAATAAAGGTTGCTGAAAAAGGTATTGCTTATATGAAAGGAATGCAAGACCAAAAGATATTGACCACAGCAAAGCATTTTCCCGGTCATGGCGACACCGATACCGATTCGCATAAAGCCTTGCCACAAATAAACCATCCCTTCACAAGGCTAGATACTTTAGAGATGTATCCTTTTAAGAAATTAATCGATGCTGGTGTTGGCGGGGTAATGGTGGCGCATTTAAATATTCCGGCGCTGGATAGTAGCGGTGTGCCTTCAACGTTATCCAAAAAGATTATCAGCGGAATTTTAAAAGAAAAATTAGGTTTTAAAGGCTTGATCGTTACCGATGCGATGAATATGAAAGGTGTAACTACCGGAAACCAACCCGGTGTTGTCGATAAAAAAGCCATTATCGCCGGAAACGATTTATTAGAATTTACCGAGGATGTGCCTAAAGCTATTGCTGAAGTTCGAAAAGCGATAAATCAGGGTATTATTTCTCAGGCAGCTATCGATGAAAAATGTCGAAAAGTACTTGCGGTAAAACAATGGGTAGGCTTAAATAATTATGAACCGCTAAAAACGGCCAATATTGATAAAGAGCTGAATAACTCGCATGCCAAATATCTTCAGCAGAAATTAGTCGAAAAATCGCTGACGGTTTTGAAGAATGACGAGGAAATGATTCCGCTTCGCAGATTAGATACTTTGAAAATAGCAAGTATTTCAATAGGAGCAGAGAAGCAAACCGAATTTCAGAAAAGTTTAGGCTGGTATACCAAAATCGATCATTTTCAGATAAAAAATAAGGCGACGGCCAGTCAGATTTCAGCATTAAAAAAGAAATTGAAGAATTATAATGTGGTCATTGCAGGACTTCACGATCATAGTCGATTTCCTCGAAATGTTATTCGGTATTCCGATCAGGTTTTAAAATTTATTGCTGAAATTACCCAAGATGAACATACTATTTTTAGTGTTTTCAAAAATCCATATTCGTTAAATAAGATCAATAAAATTGAAGAAGCTTCCGTGTTAATTGAAGCCTATCAAGATTCCGAACTAACGCAGCAAAAAGCAGCACAGCTTATTTTTGGAGGATTTAAAGCAGATGGTAAACTTCCGGTTAGTGTAGGGAAAAAATTTAAGGCCGGCGATGGTTTAGAAACTTCAGAAAAAATCAGATTTTCGTACACGAGACCAGAAGATGCCGGGATGAATGCTGATTTTCTACAAAACGGTATCGATTCTTTAATGCATCAAGCTATTAATGCAAAGGCGATTCCGGGTGGTGTCGTTTTGGTCGCGAAAGATGAAAAAATTGTATTTCAGAAAGCTTATGGTTTACATAAGTATAGCGATACCATTAAAGTTAAGGCATCAGATTTATATGATTTAGCTTCGGTAACAAAAGTTTCTTCAGCGTTACCGGCTTTAATGAAGTTGCATGACGAAGGAAAGTTTAGTTTAGAAGATGGGATTGATGACTATTTGCCGTATTTCAAAAACTCAAATAAAGCAGGAATTCCGTTTCAGCAAATATTCGCACATCAGGCGCGATTTAAACCCTGGATTGCCTATTGGCAAAATACACTACGGAAGAACGGAAGCTATAAATGGAATACGTTTAAAAAAGATTCTTCAGCACGTTTTCCTATAAAAATTAGTGACAACATGTGGCTTCATCGCAATTACAAAAAGAAAATTTATAAAGCCATTAAAAAGTCGCCACTAGAAGACAAAGCTGAATATAAATATTCTGGGCTTGCTTTTTATTTGCTTCCGCAGATCGTAGAAAATATAAGTGGTGAAGACTATAGAACGTATTTAAATGAAAATTTTTATTCCAAATTAGGAGCAACAACTTTAGGCTACAAGCCTACTGAAGATTTTCCTGTTACTAGAATTGTACCTACAGAGAACGATTTTGCATTTAGACATGAACCAATACACGGAAGTGTGCACGATGAAGGAGCCATTATGATGGGTGGAGTTTCTGCTAATGCCGGTCTTTTTTCGAATGCGAACGATTTGGCTAAGTTGATGCAGATGTATTTAAATATGGGAAAATATGGAGGAGAGCGTTATATCGAAGAGCAAACTTTTAAAGAATGGACAAAAACGCAGTTTCCAGATAATAATAATCGTCGCGCTATAGCATTTGATAAACCGAATTTAGAATATCAGGGTTTAGATAATAATACGGCAAAAGATGCGAGTACAAAAAGTTTTGGACACACGGGATTTACAGGGACAATGGTTTGGATGGATCCTGCTGAAAATCTACTTTTTGTTTTTTTATCAAACCGAGTTTTACCTTCCCGCGAGAACCGCAGATTATACACTTTAAATACGCGTACGCAAATGCAACAAGTGTTGTATGATGCTATAAAAAATTAGTTTATTTTTAAAGAATTCTATGATTGGTTAGGTAATTACAGGTAAAAAATTAAATTTGTTATTGATCTTCCATGAAAAAGAATTTGAATGAACAAACTACTACACTACCTACCTCTTACCCTTATTCTATTTATATCTAACCGTTTATTGTCTCAGCACGAAGTAAAGGGGCGTTTAATAGATGACCAAAACGAACCTATAAGTTTTGCGAATGTAATTTTAATGAATGCTGAAGATTCAACCACTGTAGTCAAAGGTGTTGTTTCTGAAGATGATGGGCGTTTTTCTATCAAAGAAGTTTCCGATAATACCTATCTTCTAAAAGTTAGTTTTTTGGGTTATGCTGAATATTTGAAGCAGATCGAAGTTGCTGGAGATACCAATCTTGGTAAAATTGAAATGCAAGCATCTAATGCAAACTTAGGTGAAGTTACCGTAACTGCCAGAAAGCCTAGAATTGAAAGAAAGATCGACCGCATCTCTTTTAATGTAGAAAATTCAGTAATCTCGAGTTTAAACACTTACGATATTTTAAAAAGAACACCGGGTGTAATTGTTACGCAGGGGCAACTATTGGTGAAAAACCGACCGGCAACGGTGTACATCAACGATCGTAAAGTGTACCTATCTAGTGCAGAATTAGAACAATTATTATCTGGATTAAGTGGTGAAAATGTTCAATCTGTTGAGGTAATTACGACTCCGCCTGCAAAATATGATGCCGAAGGTAGCGGAGCTATTTTGAATATTGTGATGTCTAAAAATCCATCGATTGGTTATAAGGGAAGTTTAAATGCTTCCAATACTATTGCTGTCGTTCCAAAATATAGTGTCGGGACAAGCCAATATTACAAAACCAATAATGTAAATGCGTTCGCCAGTTATAATTTTAATGCAAGGAATATTTATAAGAATGATGAAAGTAATGTAACCTATTTTGAAACAGATGGTTCAGAAAACTCAACTTGGCTTGGCGATTTTGAGCGTGATACTAAAAACTATGCGCATAGCTTAAACACGATCTTAGATTTTACACTTTCAGAAAAAAGTAAATTAAGTTTAAGTGCCAATTTGTTATTTACGCCAAAAAACGATTCCGATTTAAACGGAAGAACCAATATTTACGATCCTTCAGATAACTTAGATTTTTTATTTACGACTAATAGCCGAGTAGAAAATGAATCGAAAAATTTATTGTTTAATGCAGATTACTCTACAAGTTTGGGCGAAAATGGCGCAACTTTATCTGCACAGGCAAACTACATTCGGTATGACGATGATCAGGATCAGGATCTAAACACTACTTATTTTGACGGTAATGATGATGAGATTAGAAATAATATGATTTTCACTCAGGGCGTTCAAAATACAGATATTTACACCGGGCAAGTAGATATTTCAGCAAATATGGGAAGTTTGCCAATAGAAACCGGGTTAAAATATTCTGGAATAACGTCTAATAGCGCATTAGATTTTTATAATAAAAGTTTGGCCACCCAGGTTGGCGATTTATCTGATGCTTTCGATTACGATGAAAATATTTATGCCGCTTATTTTAGTACTGCTAAAGATTTGGGAAATTGGAGTTTAAAGGCTGGTCTACGCGGAGAGTACACCGATATTACCGGAATTTCTGATCAAAACGGTTTGGTAAACGATCAGGATTACTTTCAATTGTTCCCAACCTTTTATGCCATGCGCAGCCTGGGAGAGTCTAATTCAATTAGTTTAGAGTATAACCGAAGAATTGAAAGACCAAGATTTCAGAGTTTAAATCCTTTTCAATATTTTATTAACGAGAATAATGTAAAAGAAGGAAATCCTAGCTTGGTGCCGGGAATTGCAAATAAGGTGACACTTAATTATACCTATAAAAGTTTTCTGTTTTTTGATTTGTACTGGGATCGTGTAGATAATTCACCTTCAGTTTTGTCATTTCAGGATAACCAATATAACATTTTAAGAACTTTAAATGATAATTTAGATTATACTCAGCAATTCAGCTTAGATATCACTTACGCCAATTACGTAACCAACTGGTACTATCTTTACGGATACGTTTCAGCATTTTATATGGAGAACCAGCTTTATGCACGAGAAAGCGCTGCGGAAACCTACAAAATCGACACTTTAAGTACCTTTTTGAACATCGCGAACTATTTTTACTTTGGAAGCGATGGCACTTTTAGCGGAAATATAAATACATATTTTCTTCCTAATATTTTGGCGGGTTCTTATAAATATGAAGATCCGCAATTTGGTTTAGATATCGGTTTGCGAAAAACCTTTATGAATAAGAAAATTTCAGTGGCTATAAATGCTGAAGACTTGTTTAGAACCATGAATATTCCATTACAAAGTCAGTATTTAAATCAGGACAACGGATTTTATGCGATTTCTGAAACAAGAAGAGTTACCTTCAGTTTGCGTTATAACTTCGGAAACTTCAGATTAAATGATAACAGTCGTGCGGTTAATGCTGAAGAGGAAAACCGACTTAAGGAGCGACAGGTTTTAGATTAATGAATGAACGAGAACAATAATTACATTCGATTTTGCTCATTTTGAAGTATAATTTTTCTGAAGTATATAGCTTGCCTGAAATATGTAGCATAACTCACATTTTCAGGTAGTTTGCATGAATTTTAAATTCTTCAATCTTATTTACTAATTTTGCACTTTCTAAAATAAAAGATTGTGTCGAAAATAGGAGATATAGATGTAGGAGAGTTTCCATTGTTGCTAGCACCAATGGAAGATGTGAGTGATCCACCGTTTAGAGCGTTGTGCAAAGAACAAGGCGCTGATGTGGTGTATACTGAATTTATCTCTTCTGAAGGGTTGATTAGAGATGCTGCCAAAAGTGTAATGAAACTGGATATTTACGAGAAAGAACGTCCCGTTGGCATTCAGATCTTTGGAGCAAATCTAGAATCGATGTTAGAATCTGTGGCGATCGTAGAAAAATCGGGACCAGATATTATCGATATCAACTTTGGATGTCCTGTAAAAAAAGTAGTTTCTAAAGGTGCTGGTGCCGGGATTTTAAAAGATGTAGACCTTATGGTTTCGTTAACCGAAGCTATGGTAAAACATACCAATTTACCGGTAACCGTAAAGACGCGTTTGGGTTGGGATCACGATTCGATTAAAATTCTTGAAGTTGCAGAGCGTTTACAAGATGTGGGCTGTAAAGCGATTTCTATTCACGGGCGTACCAGAGCACAGATGTATAAAGGTGAAGCCGACTGGAAACCTATTGCTGAGGTTAAAAACAATCCCCGAATGCATATTCCGGTGTTTGGAAACGGCGATGTAGATACGCCTGAAAAAGCGATGGAAATGCGTGATAAATACGGTTTGGACGGTGCGATGATAGGAAGAGCAAGTATAGGATATCCATGGTTTTTTAGAGAAGTAAAGCATTATTTTGAAACCGGAGAGCACTTAGCGCCACCCACTTTGCAAGAACGCGTAGAAGCTGCAAGGCGACATTTACAAATGTCAATTGATTGGAAGGGGGAGAAACTTGGCGTTTTTGAAACCAGAAGACATTATACAAACTACTTTAAAGGAATTCCGCATTTTAAAGATTACCGAATGAAAATGGTAACAAGCGACGATTCTGCCGATGTTTTTGCTGCTTTCGATGAGGTTGAACGCGAGTTCGCAGGTTACGAGTTTGGCTAGTAGAAAGAATGTAGACTTTAGATCGCTTCGCTGATAGACTTTAGAGTTTAGAACATAGAAAATAGACTAGGGAAAATATACAGATCTATAAATCAGGATTAAAATGTTGAATTTTAATTGCTGGATTTTGAATATTGAATTAAAAAGATGTCACTTCGAGTTATTTTATTGAAGTGATAACGGAGCTAAAATTCTATCGAGAAGCGGTATTTATATTTAATAAATTCTCGAAATTCAGAATCAAGATTGCACAATTTGGGAGATAATTTTTTTCTGAAAGCTGAGCGTTAATATCTGACAGCTTCTGAAGACTGCCTACTAGCTACTGAGGATTATTCTTCCAAGGCTTTTTTACTTCTTCCAGCGGCGAGAAAAGATGCGAATAAACCTAATATTCCAATCGTGAGTATTACCGTTAAAATATTGCTAATTTCAATACTTACCGGGTATGGTAGGCTGGGAGTGATCATTACCAGATCGAATTGCATTTGTAAGTAGATAAGAAGCAGTGAGAATATTAGTCCGATACCGCCGCCAATGGTACACATCAACATTCCCTGAGTAAAGAAGATATTTTTAATTTGTTTGGGTGTTGCTCCAAGGCTTTGCAGCGTTTTTATATTGCTTTTTTTATCCAGAATCACCATAATTATTGAACCTACTACGTTGAAAAGTGCAATAATTAGTACTAATGTAAAAATTAAGTATACCGCTAAATTCTCGGTATTGAGCATTTTATAGAGTACTTCATTTAGCTGTGCCCGAGTTCTTATTTCAACATTATCGCCAAAAAACTTCAGAATATGCTCTTTTAGAGTTTCTTCGTCAGCTTCCGAAGTCATTTTAATTTCTATAGCGCTATAGGTGTTTTCATCTAAGTTCAATAGACTTTGTGCAAAGTTGATATTAGAAAAAATATATTTCCCGTTAAGATCTGAATTGATGTTGTAGATACCACTAACGATAACACTTTTTTGATTAAAAGCATCTGCCGGATTTGTAATTTGTCCTTTACCTGGTTTAGGAACTAACAAGCGCATTAAGTGATTATAATTGAATATTCCGGGATTTAGTTTTCTCGAAATATCGGCTCCGATCACCACCTGAGGTTCAGAAGAAGTAAACCAAGTACCATCTACCGAACTGTCGATTTGTGTGACCTGCTGGTAACGCTCATCCACACCCTTAATAAAAGCCCAGGCCGTTTTTTCCTGATACTCTAAGAAAACACGCTCTTCGATAGTTTTCGTGTAGTTGGCAATTCCGTCGATATTACTGAAATCGTCCTCCTGATCTTTAGAAAATGTAATCGTTTTCCCTGTTTTGGGAATCACTTTTAGATCGGGATCAAACTCGTTAGAAAAGGCAAGGCTAAACTCGCGCAACCCCGAAAATCCCGACAATACGATAAATAGAGAAAAAGCCCCAGCAAAAACACCAATGGCAGCGATTATCGTGATAATATTAATCGCATTATTACTGCTTTTAGAAAACAGATAACGCTTGGCGATATATAAGGGGAACTTCAAGCTTACGACTTTTTCCTACGTTCTAGAAGATCTGGATTGTTAATTGGGTCTTCTTCGCCTTGCAAAGATTTATCGATATTCTCGATATATTCTAAAGAGTCATCTATAAAAAAGCTCAAATCTGGCATTTTACGCAACTGATTTTTGGTACGCATCGCCATCTCGTGCTTTATCTTGTACTTTACTTCGTTTAATTCTTTAAGAATCTCCTCGGCATGTTTTTGCGGAAAAACACTAAGGTATGCTTTGGCTATACTAAGATCTGTCGTTACTTTAACTTTAGAAACAGAAATTAAAATTCCATTAATTCCGGCATCGCGTAAAAAATTATTTACGATTTCGGCCAGATCTTTTTGCAGTACGCCTCCTATTTTTTTCTGTCTATTTGTTTCCATGGTGCAAAAATAGTACTTTAAACTTAGCTGTAGATTTATTGAAGATAAGAATAATTATTTTAGTTGAATCTTTGCTCGATTATCGAAATTAAATGCGCTGATGCAGGTCTCTAGATAAAAAGTTATTTACTATATAGACACCTTTTCTACTTGCCCTACGTAGTTTACTGAAATTAGTATCGATTTTAAATAATTTGAAGATGAAAAAGATTGAACATATAGGTATCGCCGTTAGCGATCTAGAAGCAGCCAATAAAACTTATGCAGCGGTGATGGGAAAATCTCATTATAAAACCGAAGAAGTGCAGAGTGAACAGGTAATTACCTCTTTTTTTGAAATTGGAGAAAGTAAAGTCGAATTATTGGCAGCAACTTCTAATGACAGTGCTCTTGCAAAATCTATTTTGAAACGAGGTGAAGGTTTGCATCATATTGCTTTTGCAGTTGATAATATTGAAGCTGAGATAGAAAGATTACAAAGTGAAGGCTTTAGGTTATTAAATGATCAACCTAAAAAGGGAGCGGATAATAAGCTAATTGCCTTTATGCATCCCAAAGAAGCCAACGGAGTTTTGATCGAGCTTTGCCAAGAAATACAGTAAATTTTTAGAGAAAGTACTTTATCTTCAAAGGATTGGCTGTTGGCTATCCACTAATTTAAAAAAATGTTTGGCACATAACAGAGATTTATCTAAATTTGCGCACCCATAAGTAAAATTATGGACTGGTCCTATAGCTCAGCTGGTTAGAGCACTTGACTCATAATCAAGGGGTCCCTGGTTCGAGCCCAGGTGGGACCACCAGTAAAATCAAGCCTTACAGAGATGTAAGGCTTTTTTGTTTCATCTTGGGTACAACATATGCACAACATTTTTTTATCAAGGTTAGCTATAAAAGCCGGCATTAGTAGAACCCTAGAAGGGTTCGATATGCCCATTCGGGAAATGGACGTAAACGGAAAATAAAAGCCTTAGCCAGGTTTAAGGATAAGGAGCGCAATTCTGGGAACCAGCGACTGCACGTGTATAGTAGGGAGCTAAGAGATTTCTATTTAAAACACCAGGCAGGAACACTCATTATAGTAGACTAGAAGCAAAAAATGAAATCATCAAGGAAGAAACATTTGTACTAAGAGACTGGGGGATATTATGATCTAATGATCACAAAAAGTCGGTATTTAACTGATAATTGGTTAAAACATTTTGAGGGTGCTTTTATACCCACAAGGTGAGCTGAACAATTCACTTACTAAATGCACTTAGCATATACAAAGCATGGACATCTCTCAATAAAGTTTTTAGATGGAAAAACTATAGAATAAAAGTAAGAAAGATTAATTTAAAACAACAGATTATTAATATCTAGTATTCTTTTAATTGCATAAGGTGAGTTGAAAACTTTACTCAAGAAATGCGTAGACCTTATAAAAAGCGTGAGCATTCTTAATAGGTATTACTACTTTCATTTTTCTTAAACTATAAATTTCAGTGGCACTAGGCAGGATAATCTTAGGTTTACTAGATGAAGCAAAAATTTTAATTTTAACAGCCTGTTTATTATTTTTTATCAATAAAAATTAATAGAATTTAATAAATTTTTTTAAAGTATAAGATTAATAAATTTTTATAGTCATTTTGGTATTATAAAAATATCACATATGAGCTTAAATACTTCGAACTCCAATTATTTTCAGCAAATGACCCCCAAAAAACTAGTGGAAATTACTATAAAAAAGGGGCAGGGGCAATTGACCAATTCAGGAAGCCTCGCCATAAACACCGGCAAATTTACTGGTCGATCTCCAAAAGATCGTTTTATTGTTGAAGAAGATATAACAAAAGGCGTATTGAATTGGGGAGAAATAAATATTTCGATTTCCTCTGAAAATTATAGGAAATTAAAAGATGATATTCTCAAATACTTAGAGGGTAAAGAAATTTATACAAGGTTTGCCAATGCCGGCGCTCTGAAAAAATACCAGCTAAGACTTGAAGTGATCACTGAATATGCGTGGTCAAATCTTTTTGCTTATAATATGTTCATCAGACCTGAAGAAAAAGAACTTGAGAATTTTAGGAAAGACTGGACAATAATTGATGCACCCGGGTTTATGGCAGATCCTGGAGTGCACGGAACCAGGCAGTCAAATTTTGCGATACTAAGCTTTTCAGAAAAAACAGTTTTAATTGGTGGAACAGGGTATACTGGAGAAATCAAAAAAGGCATATTTTCAGCCTTAAACTTTATCCTTCCAACAGAACATGATGTTTTACCGATGCACTGCTCGGCTAATGTTGGAAAAAATAAGGATACAGCTATTTTCTTCGGACTTTCGGGAACAGGAAAAACTACTTTATCAGCCGATCCTAATAGAAAATTAGTTGGGGACGATGAGCATGGCTGGACACCTGAAGGTCAAATCTTCAATTTTGAAGGTGGTTGCTATGCTAAGGTTATTGATCTCGATAAAAAATCTGAACCTGATATTTATAATGCTATCCATGTAGGGGCTTTACTGGAAAATGTGATCATTAAGAACGGAGAAGTTGATTTTAAGGATATCTCTATCACTCAAAATACACGTGTGAGCTACCCCATCAACCATATTGATAACATTCAGGTTCCATCCGTAGGAGAGAATCCTGAAAATATATTTTTTCTAACGGCAGATGCTTTTGGGGTTTTACCTCCTGTTTCTAAACTTACTAAAAATCAGGCAGCTTATCACTTCATTTCTGGCTATACCTCAAAAATTGCAGGAACTGAAGCCGGCATAAATGAACCTGTACCTTCCTTTTCTGCATGCTTTGGTGAACCATTTATGCCGTTGCACCCTACGATCTATGCGGAAATGCTCAGTGAAAAAATCGAAAGAAGTGATGCGAATGTCTGGCTTATTAATACTGGATGGACTGGAGGAGCTTACGGGGTTGGATCAAGAATAAAATTAGAATATACTAGGGCAATGGTGAATGCTATTTTGGATGGCAAATTGGATAAGACTTATTCTTATGAAAAATACCACATCCACTCCGTTTTTGGAGTCGCACAACCGAGATCCTGTCCGGGCGTTCCGGATAAAGTTTTAAGTCCAAGAGCGACCTGGGATAATGATGAAGCATATTATACCGCTGCCTTTAAGCTTTCTAATGCCTTTAGAATAAATTTTGCGAAATTTGAATCTTATGCAAATGAGGAAATTCGCCGCGGAGGACCGCAGCGATTCGACTTTTAATTTACCTGCAAATGTTGTTTATGTATTGCTCTTCTAAAACAAATATTTTTTCATAATCAACAAGGAATCTACCGGTGGTGAATTGACATTCAAAACTCAGTTCATCACCTTTTTTTACATAATTAAAGTTGATATTTGGCACTTTTGATGGCTCACAATTTATGGGTTTAGAAAAATCTTCAAGTCTATTTCGCGCGATGGAGTTAATTTCACTTTTCAATTCTTTTACTAGTTTTTGCGAACCTAAATCCTTGATTAGTTTTTCTTCAACAAGAAATTCGATGTCTCTTCCAATAGTTTTGCCCTTCCTAAAAACCAAATTACTATCTATAGTAAATTCATTTCTAAAAAATGTATGTACATAGGCAACCTTTACAAAATTCTCGTTTTCACTAAAATCTGAATTATTATAAGATTCCCTAATTTTTGATTTGTCATCTGCGACTAAAAATGAATCAATGGTAAATTCTCTTTTATCATACCAGATTTCGTGTTTTTGATATTCATAGCCTTCAAAAAGCTCGCCCCCTTGATTTTCTTCATCCATACACCTGGTATACATTTTGGCTTCTTTCGCAACATAATGAAAGCCGTTTCTTTCTCTGAAAAAGGGAATTTTATATTGACCCTTTAAACTCCATTTGCCCTGATATTTATAACATGGAAAATTGCAATCTGCAGGTAGGTCTTTCAACTTGATATAGGGCTGGATATAATTATTCTCAAAACTCCATTTCAACATGTCATACCGGGTTGTATTAGTTACGGTAGTATCTGCTGGTTCTTCTTTTAAAAATTGTATTCCAAGAAGTACTATAATTCCCACTAGTAATAATAAACAAAGGTATATCGCCCACTTCTTATAATTTCTATTTCCAGCTTTCTCAGATAATATATTTTTCTTTTGAAGACTATTTTCATTTAAAAGTCGATTAACATTTCTTAAGGCTCTTTTAAACTCCCCTTCAGAAGCTGTACCGTTAATAAGTCTGGAAAATTGGGAATCACTATAACAAAGATCTCGCGCAATTTTAGAATTGCTTGTGGATTCGAACTTTTTATTTTCTGAATTAAATTTACCATAGCTTGTTTCAAGCTTTGAAATAAATTCCTGATGGTTTTCAATCTTATCTTCTTGATGCATTGTTGATTTATTTCGCTAAAAATTGATAAAAATTGATAAAAAATAATGAAATAATATCATTTATTTATTTATATCATATAATTGTTGGGAAATCATTTATAGGGACTGATTTTCAAAGGTACACTTTATTAACAAAAAGATTATAAAAACTGGGAAGTATGGAGTATTTAACAGAAAATAAATTCATAAAGAGATTACCATTTAATCTGAATTTCGAACAGAAATGAAAGGGAAAAATTTTAAATAATTTAATTAAAATAAAACCAAATTCAATGAAATATTATATTATTAAAACCTTTGTTTTACTATTTATTGCTACCGGAAGTGTTTGGGGACAAAAGCAAGTTTCTGGAACAGTATTAGACGAAAATTCAATCCCAATCCCAGGCGTGACTGTATTGGAAAAAGGGACTAAAAATGGAACAGTTACTGATTTTGATGGATTTTACTCCTTAAAACTTGAAACAGATAAACCTGTTTTAAATTTTAGTTTTATAGGTTTCAAAAATCGGTCTGTTCCAGTAGGAGGTCAGAGTGAGGTGAATTTGACCCTTAAAGAAGACAAAGAATCACTCAATGAAGTGGTTATAATAGGGTACGGAAAAGTGAAAAAAAGTGATCTTACAGGTGCTGTGTCTTCCATTAGTTCAGAACAATTGCAACGTTTTCCTTCAACTAATGCAGCTGAAGCTATACAAGGACAGGTTGCTGGATTATCCATAAGGACTAACTCCAGTGATGCTGAAGGTTCGGGAACGAGTATTCAGATTAGAGGTCGGAACTCCATCTCTGCCTCTAATTCTCCCTTGATAATTTTAGATGGTATACCTTATTATGGAAACCTATCAGAAATTAATCCTGTAGATATTCAGTCTATAGACGTACTTAAAGATGCATCTTCAACCGCTATATATGGATCTAGGGGCGCTAATGGTGTAATTATAGTCACTACCAAAAAGGGAAGAATAGGAAAACCGACCATAACCTATGATACTTATTACCGCTTAGATGCTGTTGGCCATTACCCCGAAATGATGGACGGTCAAAGATTCGGTGAGGCTAAGATAGAATATGGTGAACCATTAACTAATATTGAGCGGAAAAATTATGATGCCGGACATACCATAGATTGGATGGACCTTGCTACAAGAACTGGCGAATCTAAACAACATAACCTTTCAGTTCGGGGGGCTTCGGAAAGGGTCAATTACTATATATCCGCCGGCATAAACGATAATAAGGGAATAGTGGTTGGAGATGATTTCACAAGAATTAGTTTAAGAACCAATGTCGAAACTGAAATTAATGATTGGTTAACTTTTGGAACATCCACACAGTTGGGATTTTACGACAGAGATGGTCTTTCAGCGGATGTTGGCAAGGCCTTTGACTCCAATCCCCTGGGAGATGCTTATAACGAAGATGGATCCTATACTCTGGATTCCTGGGAAGATGCCTTTTGGGCAGCTAATCCTTTAGTGGATACTAATGGAAAAAATAATAATGATACCTGGAGGGTGATCACCAATAACTATTTTGATATTAAAATTCCTTTTATAGAAGGTCTTTCATATAAATTGAATGTAGGTTATAATTATAGCCATCGTCAATATGAACGTTATTACGGAATGGACACTAGAATAGGAAATAAAGTAAATGGAGAGTTATACAATTCGTATCAATATGATAAGGACTGGGTGATAGAAAATATTCTAAGCTATAATAGGACCTTTGGTAAACATAAACTTTTTCTAACCGGGCTGTATAGTAACCAGGAGAGTACTTACCAATTTAATACGGTTACGGGAAGAGGTTTTCCAAATGATTTATTAGGGTATTATCAGCAGTCCAATGCTAATTCTTTATCAGGAGATGCTAATTATTCTCAGCGGAACTATGTGTCCCAAATGTTTAGAAGTAATTATACCTATGATGACCGATATTTAATGACCTTTACGATACGAAGAGATGGTTATTCAGGGTTTGGACAAAATAATAAATTTGGAGTTTTTCCTTCTTTTGCTCTTGGCTGGAACCTTTCCAACGAAGGGTTTATAAAAAACTCCGAATCTTTAGATTTTTTATCTCAACTCAAACTACGTCTTTCGTACGGGAAAAATGGTAATGAGGCCATAGCCCCTTACAGTTCATTAGCTCCATTATATCCATTAGCAAATTTGGATGAGAACCACCAAACGCTTGTTGGGTATTATCCGCAGAAGCTAGGCAATCCTGAATTGAGCTGGGAAACAACCCGTTCTTTTAATGTTGGTACAGATTTCTCTTTATGGAATAATAGAATCTCTGGAAATATTGATGTCTATTTTTCTAAAACCTCCAATTTGTTGTTGAATAGATCGATACCTGCTTTAAATGGTACAGACCAAATAACAGAAAATGTGGGTGAAACCAAGAATAGAGGCCTGGATATAAACTTAAACACATTAAATATTTCCACCCTCGACTTCTCTTGGAAAACCAATTTTGTTTTTTCTAGATATCAAAACGAAATCGTTAACGTAGGCCTGACGGACGAGAGTGGGAATTATATTGATGATAAAGCTAGTAGATGGTTTATAGGGAAGCCGATAAGTGTGAACTACGATTATTTAATTGACGGGGTATGGCAAGTTGATGATTTCAATGACGCGAGTATTCCCGATAGCATGAAAGAAGGCTACAGACCAGGAGATATGAGATACAGAGATGTAGACGGGGATGGTGATGTAGATGCCAATGACCAGACAATAATAGGGAGTGCAGTTCCTTCATTTACTACCGGGCTGACAAACGTTATTTCATATAAAAACTTCTCGTTTAGTTTCTTCTTAAACAGTATCGTTGGTATAGACAGAAGAAACCCAATCCTTAATAATTTTATACCGCAATTACAAAATGTTTATAACATAGTAGATTATTGGCGGGAAGACAATACCAATACTATATATCCTAAAAATACGCCTGGATCTAATAAATATGACACTGATTTTTTTGATAGTGCTTCATTCGTTAGACTACAAGATATAACGTTAAGTTACAACTTTGGACAAAACTTATTGGATAAAATTAGAATGGATAATTTTCAAGTATATATAAATTTAAAAAACGTGAAAACCTGGACAGATTGGGTGGGAGTTGATCCCGAGCATGTTTCTAATGAAGGAAGTCCAATACCGAAGAGCTATTTAATTGGTTTAAAAGCAAATCTATAATATATAAGGGAAAATTAATATATAATTTTAAAAAAAACTTAAAATGAAACTACTCAAAAATTTATTTTTAATCCTTCTTTTCAGTATTTGTATATCCTGCGATGAAGAAGAGTTCTTAACTGAAGAACCCAGAGACGATATATATGCCGATCAGTTGTACAAGGACTATGAAGGATTTCAAATGGCTCTTAATGCTTCCTATGCGTTGGTAAGGGAAGAGTTTTCCTCAACACCTAACACTTCTTTAGCAACACAGGTCTATATGTTATCCGGAACAGACATTGCCTGGAGTCCCAATACAAGTGGCACGGATTCAGATTGGTTAAACTGGAGTACTGATTTATCTCCCGATAACGATGCAATAGAAGACATTTTTATGTGGTTATCCCGAGAAATTAATTCTGTCAACAAAATAATTGCCAGAGCCGAAAATCCTGATATAGACTGGCAAGGAGCGGATGAAAATGAAGATCTCAAAAGGAAGAACGAAATTATTGCCCATGCTCGTTTATTAAGAGCCTGGGCCTATAGGCATCTTACCTATCTTTATAATGATGTTCCTTTAAATCTAGACGAAATTGACGGATCCAATTATAAGACTGATTGGGAAAGAAAACCAGTTGCTGAGGTGAGAGCTCAGATGATAGAGGATTTAATTTTCGCAAAGGATCATTTACCGTGGCGATACCCTAATCCGAGCAGAGCTAACAAAGCAGTAGCCATGCATTATTTAGCAGAAACCTACTGCGCTATGAACCAGTATGAAAAAGCCGTTACTGAAGCTATGAACGTTATAAATAATTCTAACTATTCATTGGTAACAAGCCGTTTTGGAGAAAATGCTTCCAATCCTGGAAATCTTTTTATCGATATGTTTCGTGAACCTTTTTATGCAAGCGGGAATACAGAGACTTTATGGGGTTTTTTAAATATTGAAGAGGATGTGAACCCTGAAGGAAACTTCCCTAACCGAATTAGAGATCAATATTATTCCTACTATAGTAATGCTGCTCCTGTAAAGAACTATATGAATAATAATAACGTCTCTACAGATAATCAGTTGAAAGTATATGTATACAATGGCGGAAAAGGAGCACAAAGAGCGGCTATAACCCCGTGGGCATATGACTTATATGAAAGTGAAGATATAAGATCAGATGAATTTTCAATGGCAAAATATATCACTTTTCCCAATTTGAATAATTCCTCAGAAGTTGATACACTCCTTTATACCCATACCACCATTTTTGAAGATCAGTTTTTTCAGACTGAAAAGGAAGAGGGAACCGGAGGCGCAAGTGCTGAATGGCCTTTCACAAAGAAGTGGGATTATGTCAACCTCTCCGATCCTAAAGGGGTGAACTCTTACAATGATTTTATATACCTAAGATTAGCCGAAACGTATTTAGTATTAGCCGAAGCGCAATTGGGGAATGGAGAGCCAGAAGCTGCCCGTAAAACTCTAAATATTTTAAGAAATAGGTCCAGCGCTTCTGAATATACCGGTATGGTAGACATAGATTTCATTCTAGATGAGCGCGCTAGAGAGCTCTTTGGTGAAGTGCCCAGAAGGCATGCATTAATTAGGACAGGTAAATTTTTAGAAAGAGCTAGAGCCCATAATAGGTACATGTTTTACCACCTAAAAGATTATCATGTTTTTTGGCCCATACCTCAATCCGTTATAGACTCTAATACGGGATCTACTATGGAGCAAAACCCTGGTTACTAATTTAACTTTCAAAAATTTCAAAAATGAAACTTCTTAAAAAAGGAATTTTAATAATCTTTTTAATACCTATTTCTCTTTTTTCTCAAATTGAAGAGCCCCATAAAGTGCTGATGGTTGGTAATAGTTTTACTTATTTCTGGAATATGCCTCAAATGGTTGAAGCCATGGCAGAACATCAGGATATAAATCTTGAGACTTCGCAGTCTACAGTTGGAGGAAGCAACCTGGAACAACACTGGAAAAAACAAAAAGGTACTCAAACCAGAAAGATTCTTGATAAAGAGAAATTTGATATTGTGGTATTACAGGACCATAGCATGAGTACCATCGAGGCTCCTGAAAGGTTTACAACTTACTCGACTAAACTTATCGACCTTATTAATGAAAATGACGCAAAACCATTGCTTTCTATGACCTGGGCTTATGATTCTAACCCGCTAATGCAGGAGGGTATTAGTTCTTCTTATATAGAATTGGGAAGAGAAACAGGTGTAAAAGTGGTTCCAGTCGGGACTATCTTTATGCAGGCTCAAAAAGCAAGACCAAATCTTAAAATATACTTTGATGATAAGCATCCTTCTTCTGATGGATCTTATCTAATAGCCCTTATTTATTACAAGTATTTAACTGGCAATTCGGTGAAGGATATTCCAAACCGCCTAGTAACAGAAGATTCGGAAGGAGACCAATTATACCTAAGTTTTGTGCTACCGGAAACCGGAGTATTTCTAAGGCAACTAGTGGATGATTTCGATATGGAATCGTTTAAAAAAGCACATTAATGAAGGTAGGTAAAAATATATTTTTGATCCTTGGGCCAGTCCTTTTTTTAGTCCTTCAAAGCATTGGTGGTCCGAAAGGAATGCCAGAAACCGCTTATGATGTACTATGCGCTACGATTTGGATTGCATTATGGTGGGTGACAGAAGCAGTCCCTATAGCTGTTACCGCCCTACTTCCCATAGTTTTGTTTCCATTAACAGGAGCTCTTGATCTTTCAACGACAACAGCTTCTTATGGCCATAAATATATCTTCCTGTATATGGGAGGATTTATTCTGGCTATTGCAATAGAAAAGTGGAATCTACATAAACGCATGGCACTTCATATTATAAAAGTTATTGGAACCAATGTTAAGAACATCATTCTCGGCTTTATGGTAGCGACCGCATTTTTATCTATGTGGATATCTAACACAGCTACTTCAGTAATGATGCTTCCAATTGGGATGTCTATTGTTTCGCAGTTAAAAGATAATCCGTCTACAAAAATGGATGAGAATAAGCTCTTTGGTAAAGCTCTGATGTTGAGCATTGCTTATAGTGCATCTATTGGTGGTATTGCTACCTTAATTGGTACTCCTCCTAACCTGGTATTTGCAGGTTATATTCAAGAGGTCTATAATATTGACATTTCCTTTTTTCAATGGCTTAAATTTGGACTTCCTATTTCTATCTTACTACTTTTGATTGCCTGGTTCTATATAACACATGTAGCTTTCAACTTTAAACAAAAAGAATTTCCGGGAGGACAACAGGAAATTGATCGGCTTATTACTGAATTAGGACCAATGAAGCGGGAAGAAAAAATTGTCCTGAGTGTATTTGTAATAACGGCAATATGCTGGATTACAAGGTCTTTTATTCTGGAAAAACTTCTACCGGGGATAGATGATACAATTATCGCTATAATTGCTGGAATTACAATTTTCACTTTAAATTCAGGCAAAGAAGGCAAACCTATTATAAATTGGGAAGAAGCTGTAAAAATACCTTGGGGAATTATATTACTTTTTGGAGGTGGTATGGCTTTGGCCTCAGGATTTCAGGTTACCGGACTTGCAGAATGGTTTGGTACTCAAATGACTTTACTTAATGCCTTGCCATTATTATTGCTAATTCTAATTGTCATATTCAGTGTGAATTTTATAACAGAGCTTACTTCAAATCTGGCAACCACAGCAATGCTTTTGCCAATTCTGGCTCCTATTGCTTTAAAGTTAGATTTGAACCCTTATATGCTTTTAGTATCAACAACGGTTGCGGCATCATGCGCATTTATGCTACCTGTTGCCACACCACCAAATGCTGTAGTATTTGGTTCAGGATATCTTAGAATACCAGACATGGTCAAAACTGGGATTTGGATGAATTTAATATCTATTCTGATTCTTACCACGGCAGTTTATTTATTATTACCGTTTGTATGGGATTTTGACCCCTTAGGATACAATGAAAAATTTATTACCCAAAAACCATAATCTAGTTCAATTCTCTCAAAATTAATAGGTAATGAAAATTATTATAAATCTAATCTAGGGTACTTTTAAGTTATAGTGTTTTGGTCTACATTTTCTCGGTTTTCCCGGCTTATTTAAATGATGAACTAATATAACCGATGATGGAGTCCTGAGATTGCTAAGACAGAATATTGGTGAAGATGAATTTATGAATGGACCTGAAAAATATTTCGGTAGAATCTCCATCAACACTTATCTTCTTCAATATCCTTAATAGTTTTACTCGGGACTAGTGGAGACATAGATTTTACCGCTGTAACTACTTATACTCAAGGTTCAGCATGTATTTATCCAATTTGCAAATTGATTAGCCATGAGGTTGTTTAAAAATTGAAAAAATGTTTAGGCAACCTCTTTAATAGTATAATGAAAAAATTGAATATAGTATTCGAATCCTAACTATTACAGTTGTATATTAATTTCAATATAGGGCACTATGCAAATGCCATATTTAATTCTACTGAGTTTAAAGATTTTCTTTCAGAATAAAATAATATCTATTTGATTTAGGAGTTTTTATTAATTACATACTTTGTAACATAGGAAGCAATAGACCTACCTTATATTTCATTTTAAAAATTATTGTTGCGAATCTTTATTACAACTTATACTAAATCTAATATTTCTAAAACGATAAAAAACTATAAATGTTATAATCTCTTTATCTCCATTACCTTTTGTTCAAAGCTTTCTCTGTAGTTGGAGCTGCTTTTAAGCCTTGTTTTGTATGAATAAACTGTGGATAGAGAAACATCTAGAAAATCTGCAATTTGTTTATTGTCTTGGATGCCTAATCTATATAGAGCAAAAATTCTTAATTCGGTATTTAACAGCTCTTCTTTTTTTAAATTTCTTTGTTGATCTTTAGGAAAAAGTTTATTAAAGCTCTCTATAAAGTCAGGAAATAATTGTAGAAAAACTTCATCAAACTGATTGAATAGTGCTACCCTTTCTTGTTTTACACTATAATTTTTCATCATTTTAAGTAGTTCATCTGATTTTTTGGTTTGAATTCTTAAAATAGTGGTTTTTTGTAAACTTTCTATTTTGCCAATGAGATGTGAAGTTATGCGTAGGAAATAGGTAATATAATCCTGCTTTATAGTATCAGATTCAAGCAAACTAAGATTTACTTTTTTTAAGCGTTCATTATTTTTTGCCAATTCCTTTCTAGCAATTTTCTTTTCCTTTAGCTGTTTGAAGGTTAAGGCTATAAAAATTAATGTTATTAAGGTTAAGAATGCAAGCAGATATACTGTTGTGCGTAAACTTTCATTTTTTTGTTCTACTTTAAGAAGCTGAGCACTTTCAATTATGGGAAGAATAGAGGATATTTGGTTCTTTCGATGCCGGGCATCGTAAAAATTTGCATCATCTAGAGCAATTTTTACATAATAGTTAGCTTTTTTTAAATATCCTTTTTGAAAAAGTTTATCCGCTAAATTTCTTAAAGCAGTATTTTCTTTAGTAGCACTTTTTATATCTGAAATTGCTGCAAGAATAAGATATTTATTGGCCAAGTTATCATTTCCTAACCGGTCGTATATATAACTAAGGCTAGATGTAGCGATAGCATATAGGTTAGGATTTAAATCAAAATTTTCAATCCATTTGAGATATGAAGTTTCTGCTCCCTTCCAGTTTTGTTCCTTAAGTTTTATCAAACTTTTTGACTGCCAATATCTTGAGGAATTAGCAGTGCAGTATTTGAGAGATACCTTTAATAGAGCTATTCCTTTTCTAACATAATCTAATTGAAACCTTTTATCGTCATTGTAATCGGCAAGGTCAAAATATAATCTAGCATATGTATAATAGTATTGGTATTTGTCTTTTTCAATTAGTGTTTCGGGGCTTATAATTTGAAGTGTGTCGGCAGCTTCTTTAAAGAGGCCGGCGGAAAGCAATATAAATCCTTCATTGATTCTTGAATGAGCCAATTTGCTGCTATCTTTTATTCTTATTGCTAAATTTTTTGCATTCGTTAAGAAATAATATGCGGAATCATATTTATACGATTCATACTCTTTGAATAACTCAAGATTTGCTTTATAAATATTGGTGGAATCTCCCAGTAGCTGTTTCCGTTCAAGGTCTTCTTTTAATAAATTAATTCTTTGATCTTTTTTCTTTTCATATTGTTCTCTATCTATAACCATCTTATCCAAATCACTATAACTGAGTGAATCTATCTTCTGTGCATATGTTGATGTACAAAAAAGGAATAGTGATAAAAGGAAGAAGATTTTAGAAATTTTGGTTTTAGCGCCCATATTTTATGAAATGGATTTTAAGAAGTTTATTATTTGAGAATTTAACAATAATAGGCAATAAAAACTTAAAACATTACGCGCGTGCCTACTTATCAAGCTTTATTATCACTTGATTTTTCTATACTGTAAAAATATATAAAATACTAATAAACAGTTTTATATGTGTTTTTTTGAAGTTGAAAATACTTGATATTTTATGGAACAATATAATAGAAAGAATACCCCCTTTACATTTACAATTAATTAACCGAAAACGTTTTCATAAATTTTTTATCAGGTTTACTATCAAATAAAAATAAATTCTATGCAGCAAATTTTACAAGAAAAAGTTCTGCCCAATATCACTTCATTAATTCTGAATTCATTCTCAATTCTATTTGGATTGGCAATTATGTTTTGTACTGGACAGGCAGAGGCAACTCCAATGAAGGATCTTATCGGCAAGAATATTCAGTACACTATATCTGGAGAAGTGGTAGATTCTGAGGGATTACCCATTCTAGGGATCAACGTTGTTGAAAAGGGTACATCAAATGGCACCATGACAGATATAGATGGTCTTTTTTCCCTTGAAGTTGATTCGGAAAAAGCAATTTTGGTTTTCTCTAGTATTGGTTTTGAAACTCAGGAAATTCCAGTTGAAGGCACACAAAATATTAAAGTTACCATGCAGACTTCCGTTGCTGGATTAGATGAAGTTGTTGTTGTGGGATATGGAACTTCTACTAAAAGAGATGTAACAGGTGCAGTAGCAAGCATCTCCGATGAAGAATTTAACCAGGGAGCTATTACAAATCCCTTACAGCAAATTTCAGGAAAGGCTCCCGGGGTAAATATTAATCAGGTAGGGAGTGAGCCCGGCTCTACACCAAGTGTTAGAATAAGGGGAATAACTTCTCTTATAGGTGGAAATGATCCTTTGGTAGTTGTAAATGGTGTTCAGGGCAATATGGATTTGCTTAACCAGATTCCACCTAACGAAATTCAATCGGTAGATATTTTAAAAGACGCTTCCGCAACAGCTGTTTATGGTTCCCGAGGTGCTCCTGGGGTAATTATTGTTACTACCAAGAAAAATAAGAGGGGAACTTCTACACTTGAATATTCTTCTACTGCTTCGATAGATGTTCTTTCCAACGAATTGGATGTATTAGATGCAAATCAATGGTGGGAACAAGCACAGCGTTATGGTGTTCCAGCTTCAGCCAATCACGGTTCCAGTACCGATTGGTACGATATACTTACTCAAACGGGATATACTCAAAATCATACGATATCTTTTGGAGCAGGTACCGATACTTTCAATTATCGGGCTTCTGTAAGTGCGATTTTACAAGAGGGTGTAGTACTTAATTCTAACAGCGATAAATATATAGCCAGGCTCTCCGCAAATCAAAAAGCTTTGGATGAAAGGTTGGATATCACCTTGAATATCAATACAGGAATTCTTGAAACAAGTAATAGCGTACAAAGTATAGGTAATGCGGCTTTTACTTCAAATTTGATTACTAACTCTTATTTTTTAAGACCAACAGATCCTGTTTTTGACACTGATGGAAGTTATTATACAGATCCTAATGTTTTTGAATATTTAAATCCTTATGCTGTGGCTCAAACTACGGTAGATGAACGAGAGAATAACAACCTCTTTGTAAGTTTGAATGCAGATTTAGATGTATACAAGGGCATAACATTAGGATGGTTTGGTAGCTGGAGAAAAACCAATAATACTGTCGGATTCTTTTTACCTGTTGAATCGACAGATGCCAATGCTATAAATCAAAATGGGTTTGCCAATATTAGTAATAGCAGGCAAGATGAAAAACTTACTAATCTAAGTTTGTCTTATGAAAATACTTTTGGGGAACATAAGCTAAACGCTTTGGCACTTTATGAGTGGCAACAACAATCCTATCAAGGTAATTATGGACAGGCACGCGGTTTCTTCAATAATGAAACAACTTACAACTCATTACAATCTGGCGACCTATCTGATGTAAGATCGGGAGATATTTCTTCTTATAAAAATGATCGTAGCCTGGTTTCATTCCTGGGTAGGTTAAACTATACTTTAAAAGATAAATACTTGCTTACCTTAAGTTATCGTAGGGATGGTTCCTCGGTTTTTGGAGAGAACAACAAGTGGGGAAATTTTCCGGCAGCCTCTGTCGCCTGGAGGATTGATGAAGAAGATTTTATGCAGAATGGCATATTCAATCAACTAAAATTAAGGGCGGGTTATGGAATTACAGGAAATCAACAAGGTCTAATTCCGCAACAATCGCTGTCCCTGGTAAGCCCTGGAGGGATTACTTATTTTGGAGGGGAGCAAATACGTAACTTTGAAATATCCCAGAACTCTAACGAAGATTTGAAATGGGAACGAAAAAAACAAACCAATATCGGAGTAGATTTCAGTTTAATCGATAGTAGGCTAAGTGGTTCACTCGATGCTTATACGGCAACCACCGATGATTTATTATTTAATTATACAGTTCCTCAACCTCCATTTCCTTATAACACGGTGGCTGCTAATGTAGGTAGTATAAGAAATCGTGGGATAGAACTTGCATTAAACTACGATTTTATAAGGAATAATGATGTGACCTTAAGCCTGGGAGGTAATATGTCATTGCTTGATAATGAAGTCCTTAATTTGAGCGGTAGTATTGAAGGAGTTGAATTGAATACCGATTTTGTTCCCTGGGGAACTAACTCTTATTTGATCGAAGGTCAGCCTGTTGGGACATATTCTATTCTACAGCACGAAGGTATAGATGGTGTAGGAGCTGAAGTTGTGAGAGATATCAATGGTGATGGAACCATAGACCAGGGGGTAAGAAGTCCAGATAGGCAAATAGAAGGCTTAGCTTTACCAACCTATAATTTTGCCATCAATCCAAGATTTAGATACAAAGATTTTGATTTTTCAATGCTTTGGAGAGGTTCCGGTGGAAATAAAATTTATAACGGCTTAAGAAGAAATTTGAGTTTGATGGAAAGCTTAGGTAATGCCAATGTACTGGAAAGCGCTGTCGATTTAGATCTGTTTACCTCTCAGTATAGTTCAAACTTATGGCTGGAAGATGGAGATTTTGTTAGACTGGAAAATGTAAATGCCGGCTATAACTGGCAGTTGGATACTTTTAAGTATATAGAATCAGTAAGATTTTCCATTACTGGAAATAACTTGCTGCTGATTACAGACTATTCCGGAATAGATCCAGAAATCAATTTCAGTGGAGGTAATGGTTTTGGCGGTGACTTCGGAATTTATCCGAGAACTACAAGTGTCGCATTAGGTTTACAAGTAACATTTAAATAAGACTTATGAGAAAATTATATATAAAATTAGTCGGATTATTTGTGATTTCAGTTTTATTCTCCTGTACAGGGGATGTTGAAGAACAAGTTTATGATAAATATCAAGCTGATGAATTTTACTCCTCTACTGAAGGTGCCGATGTTGCACTGGCTGCAGTTTATGCCAATGTAGCCGGTAATTGGGGTGGTGTAGGTTATGCCGGTGCCGATAATGGATGGTATGATCTAAACAGTATGAGTGCAGATGAACAGGTAATTCCCCATAGAACAGATGGAGCCTGGCAATTAGATTTTGCAAGACTTTATAAACACGAGTGGTTGCCTACAGATTTAATTGTAAACAATACCTGGAACTGGCTTTATGAAGCAATCTTTAGTGCAAATCTTGCCGTAGAACAACTGGAAACTGCGGGAGCAGCTCCATCAAAAATAGCTGAAGCCAAAGTATTAAGATCATTCTTTTATTATTTATTGATGGATGATTATGGGAACGTCCCATTCTATACAACCAATGATGTTACAGTTGAAGAACTGCCACAGACAAGCAGACAGGAGGTTTACGATTTTATTGTTGCTGAATTGCAAGAGAACGTTCCAAATTTATCAGAGACAAAAGGTGGAGAGTACTACGGAAGGTTCAATAAGTGGGCCGGATACGGGCTTTTAGCTAAAGTTTATTTAAACGCTGAAGTTTATACAGGTACTCCACAGTGGCAAAAGTGTGTTGAAGCAATTGAAGAATTGGAAACTGGTGGGTTTTCTTTACATCCTGGATTAGCAAATGAGGCCAGTCCTAATGGCTATCAGTACTATGAATTATTTGGAGATCAGCTTCCAGGTGATGAAACTATTTTGGCAATGTTTGCTACGGCCAACGTAGTATCCAGAAATATTTTCACTATTAGAAGTTTAAGTGGCCCTCACGCCATGGAGCTATTCGGTGTGAGTGGCTGGAATGGATCTATCGTACCTCAAGAGTACTATAATAACTACGAAGATGGAGATATAAGGAAAGAACAGTTTTTACTAGGAGAGCAGCCAGGAGGGGTAAGTTATAGTCCACAGGTGAATTCATTAGATAACCCTGGTGCTGATCCTTTCGCAGGCGTAAGAAATATAAAATTTTATCCCGCTACACCTTTAGATGGGGGGGGAGCTTCCAATGATTTCCCAATATATCGATATGCCGATTTTATGTTAATGAAAGCAGAATGCTACATCAGGTTGGGTAATTCAGGAGCAGCCAAACCATTAGTTGATGCTATACGGGAACGCGCTGGACTTTCAGCGCTGGATAGCGATCCAACCTTGGAAGATATTTATGATGAAAGGGGTTTTGAGCTAAACTGGGAAGGCCATAGAAGACAGGATATGATTAGGTTTGGAACTTTTCTGGAAGCCAATGAATTTAGAGGTGCATCAGAAAATCATAGGAAATTATTCCCAATACCTACTTCGGCGTTAGATGCTAATCCTAATTTGCAACAAAACCTTGGTTATTAAAAAAAAGATTATGAAGAAGTATTATAAAATTTATTATTTACTATTTGCCATTTTAGGCCTTGGATTTATCTCTTGTGAAGATGATGCAGATTTAACCTATTTACAGGAAGTGAATTTTACAGCCACTCCGCAAGTTTCAGCGAATTCCCTAATGCTGGAGCAAGAGGCAGCAAATGAACCTGCAATTAATATTTCCTGGAGTGAAGTAAGTTTTCCTATAGAAGAAGCTCCGGTAAACTATAGCTTACAATTTGCAACTCCGGCAGATACCCTGGGGGAAACAGCGTGGGGAAATGCAACCAGTATGACGGCTGGGGATGATGTGCTTAGTAAGGAAATATCTGTAACAGACCTAAATGAAATGGTAAAAGATTTGGGCCTAGTAGCTGATGAGGAGGGAACTATTGTGTATCGCGTTAGGGCTTATGTAGACCATCCGGTTTTTTCAAAAGCTGGAGTATTTCAGGTAACTCCCTATGATCAGGTTTCAAGTAGTGCTTCCATATATGTTCCCGGGGCATATCAGGGATGGGATCCTGCAACTGCGTCTAGTCTTAAAGAAACTGCTACAACAGGAGTATTTGAAGGAATTATTGGGTTTACTGATCCAGCAGCATTGGAGTTTAAATTCACCATAGAACCTAACTGGAATGAGAATTACGGAGGTGATGACAATGGTAATCTTGTTTTTGATGGAAATAATTTATCAGTACCATCTGTTGGGTCTTATAAGATAACCGTAAACTTTAATGAAATGACCTGGATGGCCGAACCTTATTCCTGGGGAATTATTGGTCCCGCTACTCCCAGTGGTTGGGACAGTGATACTGATATGATATATAACAACGAGGAAGAACTTTGGGAGTATACAGGAGAATTGATGTCTGGAGCTTTAAAATTTAGACTAAACGATGAATGGACTATAAACTATGGCTCCCGAAATAGCACTGACTTTATTGCATACTTAGATGATCCCGGTGCTCATGACATTTCTTCTGCTGGTGTTTATCGGGTTACATTTCAAATAGACGAAGAAGATAATAGTATGGCATATTATACTATAGAAGGACAATAAAATGATCACTTATTTATGAAAAATACCATGTATATAATTTTAGCAATTTTTATCTCAGTTTTTACTACGGGTTGTAATAATAACGATGATAACTTGAATGACCAAACTGATTTTGGATACGAACAGTATGGAGAAAATTTCGATAATGTACCCGACCCTGAGGATGCTGTAATTTATCAGGTAAACTTGAGGGCTTTTAGCGAAGAAGGAACAATAGACGCAGTGACGCAACGCCTAGATTATATAAAGGAATTGGGCGCCAATGTTGTTTATTTAATGCCAATTTATCCTGTTGGTGTAGAAAACTCTGCAGGAGGGCTGGGTTCCCCTTATGCCGTAAGGGATTACAAAGCGGTGAGTTCAGAATTTGGTTCCCTTGAAGATCTGCAAACCCTTGTCGAAGAGGCACATAATAGAGATATGGCTGTGGTTTTAGATTGGGTGGCCAATCATACCGCCTGGGATAATGTTTGGGTTACAGAACATCCGGAATATTACGAAAGGAATGAGGAAGGAAATTTTATGCCCCCAACTGGTACAAATTGGAGTGATGTTATACAACTTGATTTTGAAAATCCTGAACTTCAGAATGCCATGATCGATGCTATGGCATACTGGGTTTATAATGCCAATATTGATGGCTTTAGAATGGATGCAGCAGATTATGTACCTGAAGGCTTTTGGACAGATGCTGTTACCGAAATCAGAGGTATAAAAGACCAAGAGATGTTAATGCTGGCTGAAGGTGGAGAACAAAGGCACCTAAGATCTGGGTTTGATTATATTTTCGGGTTTAATTTTTTTGAAACCCTAAAAGAAATCCACGAAGGCGCACCTGCAAGTGAGGTTCAAATAACTCATGCAGAAGAATACCAGAACGTCTATAATGACATTAAAAGAGTGGTGCGTTATACCACTAACCATGATGTAAATTTAAGCGATGGCACTCCTCTTGAATTATTCGGAGGCATAGAAGGCTCAATAGCTAATTTTGTAGTGGCAGCCTATATGAAATCTGTTCCTATGATTTATAACGGACAGGAAATTGGTTATGATCAACGATTGCAATTTTTTACTCAAACACCTATTGACTGGTCTTCAGGCGATCAGCAGGTTTTTGATGAATATCAGGAAATTATAGATTTTAGAAAGAATAGCGAGGCACTTCAGGAAGGTGAATATAAAGGATATAGTAGTAATGATATGGTTGCCTTTACTATGGAAAGTGAGGAAGAAACAGTTCTAGTGCTCTCAAACATTAGAGATAAGGAAACCGGATTTTTAATTCCCCAAAATTTGCAGGGGGAGTGGCAAAATGTTTTTGAAGGTTCCACACAAAATCTTGAAGGTCAAATTAGTCTTCACTCGTATTCATATTTGGTATTAAAAAAGTAGTTTGGATTACCTAATTTTTGGTTGCCTGATTTATGATATCATTCTGAATCAGGCAACTTTTTATATAATCCAAGCCTCTAAAATAATGTTTTAAATAATCTCTAAAAAGAAATATATACTTTAAAAATTAAAGATGACTGTAAATAAAATTATCAGCAAAATCTCTGTCACATTAATTTTGGCGCTAATTAGCTTCACGTCTGAGCTTAAATCTCAAGAGTTGAAATCACCCGATGGTAAATTAATTTTGAATTTAGAGCTAGATTCCAAAGGAACTCCAAAATATGCTTTAAGCTATAAGGGAAAATCCGTAATAGAGTCTAGTGATTTGGGATTACAAATTAAGAATCAACCTTCTATGATCGAAGGTTTTGAAATTGAAGAAACCGAGAAGAATCAAGTAGATGAAAGTTGGAATCCGGTTTGGGGAAAACAAAAAACCGTTAGAAATCATTATCGAGAATTAAAAATTAAATTGGTTCAACCTGAACATCAAAACAGATATATCTATTTACGTTTTAGGCTGTTCAATGATGGTCTGGCATTTCGGTATGAATTTCCCAAACAAAACACACTCAATTATTTCGTTATTGAGGAAGAGATTACCGAATTTTCCCTGGCAGGAGATCATAAAATTTTTTGGATCCCGGGAGATTATGATACTCATGAATATTCATATACCACATCAAAGATTTCGGAGATTCCCGAAAAGATGGACGGGGCTACTGTAAATATTAATGCCCAAACCCCTATAGAAAACCTGGCTATTCAAACCCCTTCTATGATGAAGACTGATGATGGCTTGTATATAAATATTCACGAAGCAGCATTGACAAATTATGCTGCCATGGATCTTAATGTGGATCCTGATAATTTTGTTTTTAGCGCTCATCTTGCTCCTGATGCCGTGGGTAATAAAGGATATATGCAAACCAATACCACAACTCCCTGGAGGACTATCATAGTAAGTGATGACGCTACGGATGTGCTGGCCTCTAATATGATAATAAATTTAAATGAACCTACGGAGTATGAACATACCTCTTGGATTACCCCGATGAAATATATCGGTGTTTGGTGGGAATATTTTGTGGAAGGCAAGAGTACCTGGGCTTACGGTACTGAAACTAATGTGAAGCTTGACCAGGATTTTAATAAACTGACTCCAAGTGGTCGACACGGGGCTAATACAGCACACATAAAAGAATATGTAGATTTTGCTGCTAAACACGGCATGGATGCAGTATTGGTAGAAGGCTGGAATATAGGTTGGGAAGATTGGATTGGAAACTGGAAAGAAAATGTTTTCGATTTTACCACTCCTTATCCGGATTTTGATGTGAAAGAAGTCAATGACTACGCTCATTCTAAAGGAGTTAAAATTATGATGCATCATGAGACTTCAGCTTCAGCAACGAATTATGAAAGACGTTTAGACCGAGCATTCGAATTCATGAAGGAATATGGCTATAATTCAGTTAAGACTGGTTATGTTGGTCAAATTATCCCCAGGGGAGAGCACCATAAAGGGCAATGGATGGTAAATCACTTTATCCATGTAGCTAAACGGGCAGCAGATTACGAAATTATGATCAATAGTCATGAAGCAGTGCGTCCAACTGGGTTACATAGAACATATCCTAATTGGTTAGCGCAAGAGTCTGCGCGAGGAACAGAATTTGAAGCTATGGGAGGTCTTGCGCCGGAACACGCTAGTATTTTAGCATTTACACGTTTAATTGGTGGTCCTATGGATTATACGCCTGGTATCTTTCAAACAGATCTATCTTACTATGGGGATAATCAACAACGCGTAAATACAACTTTAGTCAAGCAACTTTCGTATTATGTAACGATGTACAGCCCTTTACAAATGGCAGCTGATTTACCTGATAATTACGAAAGATTCCCGGATGCTTTTCAATTTATCAAGGATGTGGCAGTCGATTGGGATAATAGTTGGTATTTAGAAGCCGAGCCAGGAGATTATGTTACTATTGCCAGGAAAGCAAAGAACAAATATGAATGGTTTGTAGGAAGTATGACTGATGAAAACGAAAGGGAAGCAACAATTGATTTTAGCTTTCTACCGGAAGGAGAAAATTTTGTCGCTACCATATATGCTGATGCTAAAGACGCCAGCTGGGACCAAAACCCTCAAAATTACACTATTGAAACAGTTCTTATAAGCTCAGAAACTATTTTAGATAAATTTATAGCCAGAGGAGGCGGTTTGGCCATCAGCATAAAGAAAGCAACGGAAAATGATTTTAACGAATTAGACATTATAAAATAATCGATTAATAATTTCTACCAATTGAGGGTAATAGGATATATTTCTATTACCTTTTTTTACTTAGGTTATCTTTGCAGAAATTTTTCATAGAATCCTAAGGGTTCAAAAACTCGTGAGGGCATCAATAATATTTATACAGCAATTACTAATAAAATTAAATCTGAAAATATGATCAAAATTTAATTTTAGTATGTAGAATTTTTATACTTGAACTTAATAAATATTCTTTTGGTTATATTTAATAACACAAAACTTGAATTATGGAGAAGTTCATTCAGATCTCAGCAAAGGCATTGGCTCAATTGAGGTCTGGATTCAACTATTTTCTGGAAGAGAAAGTTCAGGCTAATTCTACTAACTTAATTCTTTTTCTTCTGTCCATCTTTGTTCTATTTTTGCTAAGCTTCAGCCTTATTCTAGGGTTTCCAAATATTGCCCAAATCCTTTTCATTATTGCAGTTTTAGCAGGTATCATGCTTGTTATTCTTGTGGGACTAGCTATTTACTACGAGTCTAATAGACATCTTACTAAAGGACATCATAACTTTAAGATCGAACCCATCAATAAAAGCCGTATCCGTTTTGATCATATTCAATTGGATAAAGCTTCTCAAAAAGAGTTCATAAGGCTTATGAAAGGAAAACGGGTCAATCAAAGAATCAACTTTACCATGGGGAATAAAAGTGGAGATTCGGCCAATCATAAGATCCTCTTTGTTCTTTTTGACGAACTATTAGTAGGAGGGATTCAGGATCTTGCTGGTGAACGTAAGCAATATTTTTTTGACTTACTTATGGAATCATTTTTTTAATGAATAATGCTCCGCTTAAAGCCTCCACGTTAAAAACCAGTTTTTCGGCATGGAAGGGAGATCAGGAAAAAATAAACTCCCGAAATCAGCGAAAATTAATTAAACAGGTGCTACGGAAAGACTGAAATTCAATTCTATTATTCCTGATTTTTCCAGATCTTCTACCTATAAGCGTTACTTCTTTCTTCTTTTTTCATCTGACGGTCAAAATATAGCATAATTAATGAATAATATCTTATTGCTTTAAATTATGGTATTGATTTACAGGTATTTGCTTTCTTAGGTTTGCTTTAGCTAAAATTATAAGAGGCCTCTTATGGAGTTCTAATTTTAAAGTAAATACTTATGAATGAGCAAGAAAAAGTGGTGGATTTACTACAGGAAATTAAAGTACTGTTATCCCATAAGAAGAAAGTTATGAATGTTGAAGACCTATCTGTTTATACCGGACTTTCCAAAAGTAAAATTTATAAACTTACCCACCTTCAGCTTATCCCAATGGGGAGCAATCCTAATATTCGTCAAAAGTTTTTTGATAGGGATAAAATTGATGCCTGGCTGTTAGGGAAACCTGATCTATCGGATCAACATATCGAGGAGAAATTCAATAAAACATTATTGAAAAACAAGAAGTAACCTATTCACTTAAATCAATCTACTATGAAGAGTATACCGTATTTACGGGTAGGGACTTCGTATTACAAAAAAGTCAAAGCACCTACCATTGCCGGGCACTTCAATGAGCTATTGCTTCCCTGGAGTGTAGAGACCATTCGACAGGATCATGGCAAATCATACCTGAGTAAAATTGCAAAATATGATGGTTTTACCTGTATTCCCGATCACCTGAATTTTAAACCGGTTTATTATAAATTCTACAACATCTATTCTCCCTTAAGTAATATCCCGATGCAGGGCGAATTAGGTTTTAGCCTGAATTTTGTCCAACATATTTTTGGAACGCATTTTGAATTAGGACTGGACTATCTACAACTATTATATACCAAACCGGTGCAAACCTTACCAATCCTTTGTTTGGTTTCAAAAGAACGATCCACTGGGAAAAGTACGTTTTTGAAATGGCTGAAAAGCATCTTTGAAAATAACATGACCTATCTGACCAATGATAGTTTTAGTAGTCAGTTTAATGCGGATTGGGCGAATAAGCTACTGATCTGTATTGATGAAGTGCTTTTTAATAAAGAGGAACTAACCGAGCGGATCAAATACCTTAGTACCACAAACATTAAACAAGTTGGAGGCTAAAGGAAAGGACAAACGGGAAGTGGAGTTTTTTGGAAAGTTTATCCTATGCAGTAATAATGAGGATAACTTTATCAAGATTGATGGTAATGAAACACGGTTCTGGGTGCTTAAAGTGCCTAAAATTACGACTGAAGAAACGGATTATCTCAACCATCTCAACCGGGAAGTTCCGGCCTTTCTGCATTTTTTAAAACACCGTCAATTGCATTCGAAAAATTTGACCAGGATGTGGTTCCATCCTTCCCAGTTAAAAACACCAGCCTTAAAAAAATTGCTTGCTAATAATCGAAACCGGGTAGAAAAGGAACTGGCCACCATTTTACTAATGGGTATGGACCATTTTAATATCGATGACATTCAACTCTGCCCGATTGATGCATTACAATTACTGAATCGGACACGGATTAAAACGGATCTTACCCAGCTTAGACGACTGCTGAAGAATTCCTGGAAGTTAGAGAATCAAAAGAATACGCTTTGCTATCAAAGATTGGTATGGTGGCAAGATGGATCGATAGAGCAGCGGGAAGCGAAAGGCCGCTATTTTAACATTTCAAGGTCGTTTCTGATCGAGAATTTTGATGAATTGATGAACGCTGAAGATTAAGCCCTGTATTTATAGGGTTTTAATGGCTCATCATTTATTCATCAAATGTTCATCAAAAATAAAAGTGATGAATAAAAACCTGCTATTGAAAATAAAAATGATGAATTGATGAATTTTTGATGACAGCCTCAGCTCAATATCTACAAGGGCTTAGAAGGGGGGCTCATCAATTCATCAAAAAAATTCAGAAAATAGAACGCTTATGAAAACAAAGAAAATATGCTGTGAACATGCCCGTAATTTAGACATCGTACACGTACTCGCTAAATTAGGTCATTATCCCAGCAAAACAACGGTGAAAGAAGCCTGGTTTCTGAGTCCCCTGCGGTCAGAAACACAGGCCTCTTTCCATGTCTCTTATCATAAAAACAGATGGTACGACTTCGGATTGGGAAAAGGAGGAAATTGTCTGGATCTGATTATTGCCTTAAAACAATGTTCTATTACTGAAGCTTTACAATTTCTGGCCAATGATCAGTATCCATTAATTACAGATCTTACAAAACCTGGTTTGTCTTTTCATAAGCAGATTTCTAAAAAGGAAAAGGAGGGTATTAATATACTTAGTGTTCAGGAACTCTCAAATTTTCAATTACTCCGTTATGCTAAAAATCGAGGTATCCCTAGAGGACTGATTCGAGAATTGACCAGTGAAGTACATTTTGAATTATATGGAAAACCATATTATGCTATTGGTCTAGAAAATAGACGGGGAGGTTATGAGCTTCGGAATGCTTTTTATAAAGCCTCAAGTACACCTAAATCGTATAGCTATCTCCAACAAGATAGGAATGGACTGATCATTACCGAAGGATTATTTGATTACCTGTCTTTAGCGCTATTAGATTCTGAGCTATTCTTTACCCATGATCATATTATACTCAACTCCCTATCCTTTATTCAGGAAATCATAGTACGTTTTGACGGCTATCCTGATCCAATCTTATTATTTCTGGATAATGATGCTGCCGGAGATCGTATGACTTCATATTTACTAGAACATTTTGCTCAGGCGATTGACCTGAGATATCGCTTTTATCCACATAAAGATCTTAACGAAAAACGCTGCCATGTTTGACGAGAAAATACCCTTTGAAAACGAAAAGAAATCATCCTATTCCTTAAGCTTTGAAAAGCTAAAAAAAAGGGAGGGGAAAACGAGGATTTCCAATGATGGGGACACGGGTTCCCATCAAACGGAAAATTCTAATATAGATCCTAATTCAAGATGTGTGTCTGTGGACACAATCTTGATTGCTCCCCACGGTCGCAATGAAAAAAAAGAGATGTTTAAGGGGAAGACCTCCTTAATCAAATTCAGGTGTACGTTGTACCAAAAAAAACTACTGAACATTAAGGCGAAACGATCGGGATTAAGCCTTAGTGAATTTTGTCGAAAATCAGCCATGAATCTGCCCATCAATGAGCGGATGAGCGATGATCATATTGCTATCTATAAAGACCTGGTGAAATTTCATAACAACTTTAAGTCGATCGGAAATATGTTTCGAAAACGGGATCCTAGATTATCAGCTGAAGTTTATAAACTGGCTGAGGCCATGAAGCAACATCTTAAAAAACTGGATCTATGATTGGTAAAGGAAAATCCATTAGTCATACCCAGGCTTCCATGAAGTATGGATGGAACCAGGAAAAGCAGGCTGAAATTATATACGCTCAAAATATAGTGGGAGATTCTCCGCAGGAAATTAGCCGCGAGTTTGAACAGATCCAAAAGCTAAATGAAAATTGTGAGCGAAATACGCTGTCGTTTGTCCTGAGTCCGACCATTGAAGATGGACGGACACTGGATCAGCAAAAACTAGGAGAACTGACCAAAGACTTCATGCGGGAGATGAAACTGGGCCAGCGGCAGGCGATTGCCTTTGTGCATCAGGATAAAGAGCACAAGCATGTGCATCTATATGTGAATCGGATTGATTTTGATGGGCGCGCCTACAAGGATAATTTTATAGGTAAACGTAGTCAGCATGCTGCCGAGCGCGTAGCCCATGAACATCAGCTGACCACCGTTCGCCAGGTGCAAATGATGCGAGATATAAATTTAACTGACATCCGAAATGAAATAAAACGCCGGCATGAGTTGACCATGAAACAGTTCAAACCAGAAACTTATAAAGCCTACATGCGCGGAATGGAAACCAATGGTGTAAAAGCCATTCCCTTTATCAATAAGCAACAAAAATTGCAGGGCTTTCGATTTGAATTTGATGGGCATAGCCTTAAAGGTAGCGCAGTTCATCGCTCGATGAGCATGTCCAATATCGGAAAGCAAATGGCCAGAGAACATGGCATCGAGAAATTTAAAGAACTCAATAAAGCAATTAGCCTGGCGAAAAGCCCGGAACCGGTGCAAATCAGCTTAAAACTATTAAAAGAAATCGCACAAAAAGTTATTAAAAAGTCCATATCCAAAGGCATGGATATCGGATACTAAATCTCTATAATTATGGCAAAAATTGATGAACTATCGGAATTATTATGCGCCGAGCTGGCAAGCTTTGAGCAGCATATGAAACGACTGCAAGAAATTCACTCGCAAGGGATTCACCTGGATACCAAAGACCTCATACGACGACTTTCAAGTCTTGAAGATACGCTGGATTTTGAAAAGAACGAATATGAAAGGATTTCTACGGAATTATCCAACACGATTAAAGAGGCAAAGATCTATCCGAAATGGGCGCTGGTTGTCTTTTTTGTTTCTTTGAGTCTTAATATTATTGGTATAGCGTTTTTGTTATTTAGTTAAGTATCCAATTATAGTGGATACTATAATTCCAGATATCCGAAACATACTCCAGATAAATAGTTATATTTATGAATATATAATGAGTTGTGCCTTATTTTTAACAAGTAATAGATGAATTACATTTACATTAATGGATCTAGTAAAGTTTCCATAAAATACTCCGAGGATAATTCAAAAGTAGAAGAAGTTTATATTGATGATAGTTTAGTAGAATTTGAAGAAGAGGACAAGCAAGATAAGCTCGAATATGCAATAAAAACGAAGAGAAATAAATACCAAAAATTCCTGAATAAGCAATTTGAAAATTTAATTGTTTTAACTGGCGCAGGTTCTTCAGTTGGAATTGGAGAAAAGAATAAGGGAAGACTTTTATCACAATTATGGGATGACACGAAAGAAAAATTAGGTGAAGAAAAACTTAATCATTTCTGTGAATTAGTTAATTACAATTCCAAAGATGAAAATGGAAATTATGTAAAAAATTTAGAAAAATTATTATCGATTGCTAACGCAGCTAAAGATTTTGTTGCTTCTACGAAGGAAATTAATATCCCGAAAACTATAAAAGAAATAGAAAAACTAATTAAATCCAAATGTGAATTAGTTTTACCTAAAGATGCTCCTCACCATACTTTTTTAGAAAAGATAACACGCCGAAAAGTAACGCTTCCAAGAGCAAAAATTTTTAATTTAAATTATGACACTCTTTTTGAACAAGCTGGGAGAAAGGGAAACTTCACAATCATCGATGGCTTTTCATTCTCATTTCCTAGATATTTTAGTGGAAGAAACTTCGATTACGATATTGTATTAAGGGATAAAAGTAGATTAAAAGAAGAAGATAATTTCAAAAAAAGGGTTTTTCACCTTTACAAACCACATGGCTCCGTAGATTGGGAAAAAGTAAAAAAAGACATTATTCAATCTGATAATGTAAAAAAAGCATTAATGATCTATCCAAAAGACAGCAAATATGAAAGCTCATATGAGCAACCATTTTTTGAAATGATGTCACGGTTTCAACAAAACCTAAGGAAAGATAATATTCTGCTAATTTGTATTGGATTTAGCTTTAATGATAAACATATAGTTACTGCCATCCAAGAAGCTCTCGAACAAAATTCAGGATTTCAATTAATGGTTATAAATAAAGGGATTGACACTTCAGATAATTTAAAATGGCTTTTGGAATTAGCTCATAAACATTCCAATATTCTACTAATTGATGAACTTTTCTCAGATTTTGCAGAGCAATATCCTTTGCTAAAATCATATAACCAAGATGAGTATAAAAGAATTACTATTAACCTAAATGACACAGATGGAGAATAGAAATCCTTTTGAGCACAACTATTTCATTGGATATATTAATTACGTTTCAGCACAATTTGTAAAAGTCCACTTTCCTTCCTCCACCCTTCTCCAATCTTTTACATTTAAAGGAGAAAATCTAAATGGTGGATTAGTTGGAAACTTTGTTGTCATTGAAGGAGAACAATTCGGATTTTTAGGTAAGATTCAAGAATTGTCATTGCCTGAAAAAGAAAGATTAGAATTCAGCGAAAAATCTTTTAAGAATAGTGATTTCCACCCGACTGGTAAGATAGAAATATTACTATCTTTTGATTTATTTGAACCTACTAAAATTGATAAGGGTTTAAATGCACTACCTGTTATCGGAGCAAAAGTTTTCGTTTGTTCATCTAATTTTATAAGAAGTTATTTTAGAAAATTCGGAATTAAACATGAGCATTTACAAACTAGTCCAGTTTTTGAACTAGGAAAATTAACTTTTGACAAATCCGCGCCAATTGAAGTATCACAACAAGCGATTTTTGGACGTCACTGTGCCGTTGTTGGCACAACCGGCGGCGGTAAAAGTTATACTGTTAGTAAACTTTTAGAAGGTATTGTATCTAATAACGGAAAAGCTATTATAGTTGATGCTACTGGTGAATATTCTACCCATGATAAAAACAGTTATTCTGATATTCCGGCCACATTATCCACTAATTCCTTTTTTCATTATTCTAACCTTACAGTTGGAGATTTATTCGTCTTGTTAAGACCTTCTGGTCAAGTCCAGCAACCAGTACTTTTAGATGCAATCCATTCATTAAAACTTGTTCAAATTGCTAAAAGAGAAAATAGGAATTTGGAGCAAATTAAAGATGGGATCTTAATTAAAAAACAAGCCTTAAAAAGACCAATATTTGATTTATACAATGAATTCTCTGAAGAAATTGAAAAAAGTAATGCTGATTTCGATATACAAAAATTGACTCAGCAATTAAGAAGGGAATGTGTTTATGACAGTCACAAATTTGGAGAAGATATAACAAGATGGGGCGACTTAGACAAGCGAAAATTTGAAAATAGCACAAGTCTTTTTCTTAGAACAGAGAATCTTATTCAAACTGAATCTTTCAAAAATATTTTTGGGTTTGGAAAGCAGAAAACCGATGAAGGTGAGTTGGCCACTAGGATATCTGATTTTTTAAATGGGGATAAAAAGATTCTAAGAATCGGTTTCGAAAATGTAGGATTTGATTTTCAAGCGAGAGAAATAGTTGCAAATGCTATCGGGAAATACTTGTTAGAAATGGCCAGAAAAGGTAAATTTAATGAAAAGCCCTTAGTATTATTTGTAGATGAGGCACATCAATATTTAAACAAAAGTGTTAAGGATGAATATTTTGAACTGACGCAATTAAATTCATTTGATTCTATTGCTAAAGAATGTAGAAAATATGGGCTTTTTCTTACAATAGCAACTCAGATGCCAAGAGATATACCTCTTGGTACTCTTAGTCAAATTGGTACGTTTATCATACATAGATTAATCAATCATTATGACAAAGAAGCAATAGCTAATGCAAGTTCTTCTGCCAATCGAAATACATTAGATTTTCTGCCGGTTTTAGGTGCTGGTGAAGCAATTTTAATGGGAGTTGATTTTCCTATGTCTGTCATGTTAAAAATAAATAAGCCTTTAACTCCTCCTAATTCGAATACTCCACAATTCAAAATTTAAAAAAAAAGAAAGGATCGGAAAAACCCTAACACGCAGATTAAAAGACGGATTAAAGACCAAATAATCATGGTACATTTTATTTTGGTCAGCCCATAATTCCTGTATTTTTCAGCCTTCAGATCTAAATTTTCTAAGCTTAATTGTTGTAAATACTGCGTGCTTTTAGTGAGTGTCATTAAAGATCTAAACCTCACCTTACGGGTATTCTAATTATCCCAAGTGTACTTACACCAAAAACCTTAGATTGTAGTTAATTTTTAATGACTACATATAAATATTTCTGTTTACCATAATTCCCAGTTTATCTTATCGCGGGAAGGCTTTTGTTGTATATGCTGCGCGCATTTAGTGAGAGCTACTGAGACCTCACCTTACGGGTGTACAAGCACCCTCATTTTTAATTTAATCCACGATAAGTTCTATTCCGGCTTTTTCAGCCTTATATTTTATTTTGGTCATCAGTTCATAGTAATTCCAATTCCTTAAAACAAATCCATTTTCCTTTTTGGCGATCTCCATTTTATCTTCCTGATTTATTAAAATGAGTGTACCTGCTTGCTGTTTGATACAAAAATCAATAAGCATCCGACTGTATACATGCAAACGGTTACCTACATAATTTTTTTCTTTTTCGTGAAATCTTTCTACTGCTTTTGTTTTGCGTTTACGACCTTTTCCTGATCTACAGTAGGCCGTAGCATTTTGCGCCCTTTGTAAAGCAGCCTGTATGGCTAATCTTCGATATAAAAACTCCTCTCTACTACCAATATTAAGCTTTGCTTTACCAGATTTCACTATAATTGGATATTCAAGAGATAGAGAAGCTTCTGCAATGACTTCCGGTTTTAAGCTATGTTTTTCTTTCGCGACTTCAAATACGGCCAACCAATAAATTTTTCCTTTATTCAGTTGAATTTTAGAAGCGCAGAGTTTGATTTGGCCGGCTACTACCTGTTTCAGCAAGCTCCGTTTATCCGTATAATCCTTGCCTAAATAGGTTTTAAAAGGGATGGAAAATAGTCGAAAGCAAAATGCTTTTTTTTCATTTTTATAGGATAATCCATGAATACCTATCGTTCCAAATGGAAAAGGAATATCCCTTCTAAAATTTGCCAGAGAGCGCTCTCCCCTCCTATATTGCGCTAAGTTTTTACCAAAATTATTCATGATATTATAATTCATATTGGCTAAAATGTTGGTTGGGACATCACCTTTAAAACGATCGGATACCACCCGGTAGGTACAATTGCTCTTTGAACGATTGAGCATGCCATCTTCAGCTTTCTTATCATCGACCAGCCTATATTTTATCCCTTCAGATAAATAAAAAAAATCCTTAATCATTTCCTGAATATACTGGTGGGTAACGATGAGATTACCTGCCCTATAGCTTCGGTTCTGCCAACGGTATAGAGTATCAAGAGCCTCTTTTCTTTCTTCTTTGGTAGGGGCGTCGACCCGTAGCTGGATCTTTCGGGTAAGTTTTATGGTTTCTTTTCTCATGACTAAGCCGATTGTTGTTGTTTGTGTTTACTTTGTAAAAGCTTATAAGCAGTCACAAATTCCTTGTGGACTTCTTTTTGGGATAGTTGGAGTTCTTCTGCAATAGCCGCAAAAGAATAGTGCATTTCATTCCGTAGCTGTAAGACTTTTTCTTGTTCCCTGGTTATTCTAGTATTTTTCTTTACTTGAATTTGATCAGGTTTTGAACCCAAATTACTCCCGTTATGAATAATTTTTTTAATATCGTCAATCGCTCTTTTTATCTCATTACTAGTATAGGTAGTGCTTGTTCCCATAAGCTCAGCAATATTTTTATATTGAAAACCGTATTTTAAGCAGAGTTCAATTAAATATCTTCTTTCCGGTCTGAGTAAAGGAAAAATACGGCTTATCCGATCAAAGGCTTTTTGGTCGGCTTTCTGAACCTGTAAGTGATCATCCTCTTTTTGCGGGTCATAACCGTGCATATATTCCTGATAATTCTCAAAATATTCTAATCTGCCTATATTCCGTTGAAAATTATGCTTAGGTCGTGTATAATAATATGTACAATCCCTCTTCATCACAAAGCGGAGGAAAAAGAAAATATGTTCCGGTTCCTGTATCCGTTCCCTTTTCTGCCATAGTTTTAAGAATGTATCCTGAAGGATGGTTTCAATGACAAATTCGTCCCGAATTAATTTCTTTCCTAACCCAAAAAGCCTATGATGATATCTGGCATAGATAAACTCCATGGCATCAGGATGTCCTTGTTTTAAAAGTTTAAACTCACGTTCCATTGCCAACAGGTTTTAGTGCTGGATCGGATCTTCGAATGGGTATTGTATTAATAATTAATACCAGTCTCTCGGTATGGTCTATAATTTTCATAGTTTGGTGTGGTTTTGTTTGTCTTTAATTAGTTCATGAAACCATAGGCCTTCCCAAACTGCCGTTAAACTTTAGGGAAGACTACGAGTTTAAGGAAAGGCTTTCTGGCTTCTGGCCTAGGCTAAATGGCTAATTCATTAAACGGTGGTTTGTTTCTTCTTATAGGTTTGGTTAAAAAATTCATTTTTAATTTATCTACCTAGCTTTATTTTTATCTCTTAAATCGAAAATAAAATTAAGCAAGGGGTAAGTCAGAATTCCTTACATATAAGCTTATAAGACTCGAATATAGTAAAAAAATCAAAAAGGATACATATATGTATCCTTTTTTTATTTCAGAAAATGAGACTTTTATTCTAATGTCAGATAAAAAGCTCATACAAGCAAAGAAAGCACTAGGATTGAAAATTGCTGAACTCAGAAAAAAAGTTATTAATCCAGAAACAAATAAACCTATTTCGCAGGAAGAATTAGGGTTGAGAACAGGAAACGCAAAAAAGACGATTGGTGAAATTGAAAGAGGGAATACTAATCCAACTTTTGAAACTTTATTTAAAATAGCCAATGAGCTTCAAGTAAGTATTGCTGAGCTATTCCAACCAAAATCTTAAATCTAATAAAAAAACCCGGGAGCTTGTCCGGGTTTTGTTTTTCAATTTTTTAAAGTGCAGAACCAATGCATGATGATTGGCTGGGCACTATTTCTATTGCAAATATAGGTATATGCCTACTTATGCACAAGATTATTAACAATTTTATGAACTATAGCCATCTGTAAACAGGTTATAATTCATATCCAATCTTGTTTACAATAATCTCACTAATTGCTTTGTTATCGTTAAATTGCGCAAACAGGTCATTGATATTTTTAGTGATTTCCTTACATCGATTAACAGATATTTTTTCTAAAAAATAGCATATAATTCTTATAGATGAAGATAAGGAATGTCTTTTATTTCTGTCTATATCAATTATGGGAGTAGATTTAATCCCTAAAGGTGTATAAGAATCAAATAGTAAATCACTATGTGCGCAAATATTGCGAATAAATAAAATAGTAGTAAGGTAATTTTCGAAAACCCCTAAGCTTTTTATGCCATATTGTTCTGCTATCTTTTTTTGTAAATCTTGATTATGTAGTGATAAGTACAATTTTATAACACTACCGAAAGTTAAATATTCCAATGTTTTCCAAGCAGGAGCATAAATATCATTTGAGTGCTTTCTATGATGATTTTTTATGGGCTTATTATTTTTTTTAAAACTCTCTGTGTAGATTTTGGGAAACCCTTTCACAAATTGATGGGAAACTATTTTTTTGTCAGCAAACCAGGTAGGGTTTTTATCATAATAATTAGAAACGTAATAAATTAATTGGGTTTTAAAATTAATTTCTATCCTATTTAATGCTCTGGATAATATATGTTTTAAATCTGTATCTAAATAATAAAGCTTTACTACATCTGAAAATTTAGTGCCATTTTTTAGATTATGATGTTCATCTATTTCGAAAGGATTCCAATAGAAGCCTAAACGGTAGTAACCAATATCAAGTAGGATTTCTTTGGCCTTGACATCGCCTAAATCCATCGTCATATTTCTACCTTTAAGCTTATCTATTTGTTCGTCAACTGTAGTTGCTGTTTTCCCCATATTATTGGATTATGACTTTATCTAAGATCTCATACTTAAATTTCCAAGTAAGACCAATGTAATTTTTACCTTTTGAGTAATTTATATATTTAAAGCTGTAAATTAATTATTTTTCTAACAATAATTCACTTGCTTCATCCAAGATTGCCGTATCCAACTCTTTTAAGTATGCTTTAGTTGTTTTAACATCTTGATGACCTAAGGATTCACTAATAATATCTGTACCGGCGCCTTTTTGCTTTAGGCAATTGGCAAAGCTATGCCTGGCCACATAACTTGTAATAGGCTTATCAATTTTCGCAAGTTCTCCTAATTCTTTCAAATCCTTATTAAATTTTTTGAGCGTTTTTCTTTTCCGGTTGTTTAGTTGACTTGGAGTTAGGTTTTCATGAAGTATAATAGGAAAGACGTAAGAATGGTTATTGCCCTTATAATAATTCAATATTCGTTGTACAGGCGGCATAATTTTGATGATAAAGTTCCCTTTTGTCTTTGATCGCGTATAATGTATTCTATCGCTGTAGATATTATCCCATCTTAATTTCATCATATCAGCAAAATTCATTCCCCTCGTATAAAAACTAAAAATGAAATAATTCCTACTATTCACTAAATGTGGCTTGTCATTTAAATCAAGGTTTTGAAGTCGGTGTACCTCTTCGATTTTGAGCGCTTTTTTTATAGATTTTCCTTTTAGTTTGGAAATTTTGTAATGCTTAAAAGGGTATACTTTTTCATCTATAATATTACGCTTAATTGCAACATTGAAAATCGCTCTAATGGCGCGCATTTTAACTCCAATTCCCCCGCCAGTTCCTCCTTTGTTTCTGAGATAAACTTCATACTTGTCTAAAAATGTAGGAGTGACCTCTTTAAAATGAATAGGCTTATTCTTTGCGAATTTCTGAACTGAGTTTTTAGTATGGTGATATACGTCCGCATTTCCCATTCTTCCAGCCATTTTCATTTCATCAATCAGTTCATCCCAAAATGGAAAAATATTTGAAGCTTCTGGATTAGATTCAATTCTAAATTTATTTTCGAAATCATTTAGAGTGTAAAAATCCTGATTCATTTCTAATTCGGAAATTACAGATAAAGCTCTGTCTTCAATTTTTCCGAGCAATCTATTTGATTTAATTTGCTGATTGTACTTTTTACTAAATCTGCCTAGCTTAGAATCCCACTCATTCAAATGAACTTCGAATGGTGTTCTAAAAAATTTTGATTTTCTATCTTTAGTGACACGTAAAAGAACTGGATATTTTCCATTCTTCAATACTGTTTTTCGTAGGATTGTTTTGATTGATGCCATGATAAGATTATTTATTTTATGTACAACATATGTACAACAAATTGCTTGATAAAGGTAAATTAAAGAAAGTAAATGGAAAAATTAATCAAGTTAAAGAACTGATTTACAGTTTAATGAAAATATATGAAATTTATTGAAGTTGAATTTTTCATTTCTCATAATCAAGGGGTCCCTGGTTCGAGCCCAGGTGGGACCACCAGTAAAACCCCTATAAATATTTAATTTATAGGGGTTTTTTTATTTTTTAAGGGAGTCAAAAGTCTGACTTATTTTATTTACATCCAATTTTTGGGCATTGTCTCATTTCATGGCGACGTTGAATCTGAAAGTCGCTGATATCAGGTTTGGTTATGTAGTCCTATCTATTGATTAAATTAAAATATGTGGTTTTCCCACATATTTTTTGGTATAAAACCAAACAGGGCTATCTCTTTCGTGGTTTAAGTTTGTAAGACAAATTGTTTGATCGAATAGAAGCTAAATGTTCATTCTTTAAATGTGAGTTAATTGCAAAGGACTGAATTTTTTTTAGTGCTAATCAGGCAAATTCAAAAAACATAATTTGTTTAATTTATATGAATAATAATTAATTTATGCCGATGATATCCTTTATACTAATATTGATAATAAAACTACTGCTTTCTTTGTTTAGGTAAGAAGTGTTTGAGCCTTTTAAAGTGCTTTAAATGTTACTATAGGATAGATTTTCTTGAATTTAGGAGAATTCTAGTATGCTAAGTAAAAAATATAAAGTACGTTTTAGGGATCAATCTTCTTTATATCAGAACCATTATACATATTTGATATTGTAAGAAGTGAATTATTTTAGAAGATTACTTGAACCTTAAGTCTAATAAACCTTGAAGTCATACTTTCAAATTTTATCCATTCTCCTCTTTATATTTCTTGGTTGTAAAGACAAGCAGATAAGAAATACAGAATCGGATATAGATTTTGAAAAAAATAAAATAGAATTAAACGACAGTATTGTTAAAAAGCAATTATTGGACTCTTCCTACTATTACTTAAAAAATGAAGACTCAGTTCGTTTCTTTAAAACAAATTCCAGAGCTATTACTTTTACCAACAAAATAAATGATAGTACAGGAAAGGCAACCGCTTACTGGGATAGAGGACAGTTTTACTACTACTTTGGCGTAATGGATAGTGCTTATTTTTATTTTGATAAAGCTCAGAAGGGGTTTGCTCGAATTGGAAATAAAAAGCGGGCTGGACAATTACTTCTAAATATGGCAGTTATTCAGGGATATTATAAGAATTACACCGGAAGTGAAATTCTTTTGTCTGAGGCTATAAACGATTTAAAGGATCAAGGCGCCAATAAAAGTTTGTATTTTGCTTACAACAATCTAGGTACGCTCTCCAGAAACTTAAAAGAATTTGAAAGATCTGTGATTTACTATAAGAAAGCAGAGGAATATCTAAAGGAAGTTGATGATGCGAACGAATATCCTTCATTATGGAATAATTTAGGTTTAGTATACACCACTAATGGAGAATATAAAAAAGCTCTTGATTATTATACGAAGGGTTTAAAAGCGCAAAGAAAACTAAAAAGTGAAGATGTTGATTTGGAAATTAAGGCGATGTTAATAGATAATCGAGCCTATGCTAAACAAAATCTTCTTGACACCATAGGCATTTATGAAGAGTACCTTGAAGCATTAATGATTCGAGAAGATCAGGAACTTTATGCGGGGCAGTCTATGAGTTATATACATTTTTCAGAATATTTTATTTTGAAAGGGGATACATCCAACGCGATTAGTTTGGCTCTCAAATCGAAAATGGTAGCAGATAAGATAAATGCAACCGAAAATTATTTGGAATCATTGAAGCTTTTGGCCGATATCGATCTTGACAAGGCTCTAGACTACACTAAAGAGTACATAAAATTATCTGATAGTTTATATTTTGTTGAAAGGGGCATTCGTAATAAGTTGGCGAGAATTCGATTTGAAACGGATGAATATATAAATGAGACAAAAACCTTAAATCAGCGCATATTTAGAATATCTACAATAACTGGAATAATTATAATTTTTCTCATCTTGATATCGATTATAGTTTATCAAAGATCTCGAAATAGATTATTTCGCCAAAAAGAGGAAGCAGGGAAAGAAATTTATAAGTTGATTTTGAACCAACAACAATTTTTTGAAGATGGTAGGGAGAAAGAGCGTTTAAATATTTCCAGAGAATTACATGATGGGGTATTGGGACAACTTTTTGGATTACGCTTAAGTCTTGATATTTTAAATGAAGATGATTCCAAAGAAAGCAAGCAGAAAAGAAAAAATTATATTGAAGAAATTGCAAAAGTAGCTAAAGAAATAAGAAATATTTCTCATAAGCTTAACGTAAGCAGTTTTGTTACAGTCAATTTTAAAGTAATCCTGGAAGAACTTGTAAATCAGCAGAAGGTACACGGATTAAGAGTCAATTTTGAAATAGATGAGGAAATAAATTGGGATAAAATCAGTGATGATATCAAAATCAATATTTATAGAATTTTACAGGAGGCGCTTACCAATATCAATCAACACGCAAATGCACAACTATTGAAGATTTCGATTCTTCGTAGGCAAAATACTATGTATTTGACGATCGCAGATGATGGTGTAGGATTCAGTAGTGATAAAGCGATTGGTATTGGAATAAAAAATATGAAATCAAGATGTAAATCTATAGGAGCAGATTTTGCGTTATCTTCAAAATTAACCGTAGGAACTAAAATCTCAATTTCGGTTAAAATTAAATAGTTATGAGCATGATTAAAATTTTACTTGTAGATGATCATCCACTAATACTAGAAGGATATCAAAATGTATTAAGTAGATTAGAACTTCCTGAAATTAAATTAATAATAGATACCGCTGATAAATGTGATGAAGCTTGGCAGAAAATTGTCTCGGGAAATTATGATGTCGTGTTTTTAGATATAAATTTTCCAATAGATGGTAACTCTAGATTTATTTCTGGAGAAGATTTGGGAGCTGCGATAAAGAAAGAGTATGGTAGTGAGATGAAATTAGTAATCTTAACAGTTATAGATGATTCCTTAAGGGTACATAATATTTTACGTAATGTAAATCCTGATGGCTTCTTGGTGAAAGGAGAAACAAATTCCGAGGAACTTGTCACCTGTCTTAAAAAAGTAATTAAGAGCCCTCCATTTTATGGTAGTACTATTTCTAAAATATTGCATTCAGGAGTAATGAGCACTAAGATTATTGATGATATTGATCGTCAAATTCTTTACCAACTTTCTTTGGGAACCAAAACCAAGGATATTCCTCAACATGTTAATCTATCATTAAGAGCGGTGGAAGATCGTAAAAGAAGATTAAAAGAAGTGATGGAGGTTGAAAAAGGAGGAAATAAAGCACTGCTTGAAAAAGCTAGAAAGAGTGGTTATATTTAATTCAAAAATAAGTTTTCATCTGTAGTAGCATCTTTCACTGAGGCATTTCAGTATTAGATTAATATGAAATTTTTGCAATCTGAATTGTTTAAGGTATAGCTCTTTTCAATTAGCATTAATAATATACAATAATGAAATTTTTCAAAAAATTATTAAAATGGATGGTGATAATAGCCCTGTTCGTTATCGTTGCCATCCTAGGTTCGGTCTATTATATTTATTCTGGTTTATCGGATATGTCTGAAGCCAAATTTAAATTTTCTTCAACCTATGATACGATTCCTTTTTATTTTTCGAATTCCGGTCATATGCTTATTGATGTGAAGTTTGGTAAAGAAAGTAATACATATCCTTTTATACTGGATAGTGGAGCCTCTAATACTATTTTTGCACGTTTTGCGGATGATTTCGATTTAGAAGATAATGGCTATTTACCAAGTATAGGATCTTTAGGTAACTTTTTTTGGTCTGAGGTTAAAGAAATAGATCGATTGAAATTAGGAAACTTAGCCTTTACCGATCTTAATTTTCAGGTTTCATCTATTTCTGGCCAATGCATCGAGGCATATGGTATTATAGGAATTGGTGTCATGAGACATTTGGTCTGGCAAATTGATTTCGAAGAACAAATACTAATAGTTACAAAAGAGTTAAGTGATCAAACTATTGCCTCATCAGATTTAAAATTTGACTTGGATCAGAATCCTTATGGACATCAATTATATATTCCTGTTCATTTATCGAAAGGAAAGAAAAATATCGATGTCTGTGTAGATCTAGGAAGTAGTGGGTATTTAAGTTTAGATGAAAATCTAATTTTAAGAGATTCATTAAAATTAAAATCAAAAACTATATTTGGAGAAGGCTCTGGCGGTCTTGGCGAACAAAAGGAAGCAGTCGCTCAAGAAAAGATATATCTTATGGATACCCTTAAGTTTTCAGATACTGATTTTCAAATCAACAATTTACCAATCAATTCGCAAAAAGGACATTTGGACTTATTAGGGTTAGGGTTCTTTCGAAAATTTAAAACAACAATAAGCTGGAGAGATAATAGACTAATTTTGTCCCCTATTGATTCTCTAGATTTTATGCCTAAAATTATAGGTTTCAATATGAATTTTGAAGAAGAGAGCAAAGAAACTTTTATATCTACAGTAATTAAAAATTCTCCAGCTCAAAAAGCTGGAATTCAGCTGGATCAAAAGGTTATCGACATCAATGGAATAGCTATAAAAAATAGCGATGATTTTTGTAAGGCACGATCTGCATTACAAAAAGATAAAATTATAGATGTTCATATAAAAGACAATAATATGTCTAAACATTATAAGGTTAAGGAAGAATACCTTTTTGAATTGAATTAAAAAATTAAATGTCAGAAAAAAGCAAGATTCCGGGATGGGCAAGAATACTTTTAATCATTTTGCCGTATTTTTTTGTGGTAGCATTTTTTCAAATAATGGGTGCTCTAATTGCAGGTTTAGATATAGAAGCATTCGAAACACCAAAAAAAACATCGATACAGGACCTTCTTATTACACTATTTTCATTCTTAGGGACATTGCTTGTAACCTCGTCCTTTGTTATTAAGGTAGATAAAGAAAAGTTTATAAACATTGGATTGCATTTAAAGAATAGACTTCAAGATATTCTAATAGGTTTAGTTGTAGGAGCAGGTATTATAATCATTGGTTTTGGAATCTTAATAGGATTGGGAGAGATCAGTTTTGAAGCTATTAATTGGAATTTTAAAGAATTTCTCATAGCTATATTACTATTTACTATTGTTGCGATCGAGGAAGAGGTTTTTTGTAGAGGATATATTCAAAAAAACCTAATGACGTCATTCAATAAGTATTTTGCTTTAGTGATAACAGCGCTAATATTTTCTCTGATGCATTCTTTCAACCCAAATCTCAGTTTATTAGGATTAATAAACATTTTTATTGCTGGAATTTTTTTGGGATTGTCCTATGTCTATACTAAAAACCTATGGTTTCCAATTGCATTGCATCTAAGTTGGAATTTTTTCCAGAGTTTATTAGGATTTAACGTAAGTGGTCAAAATATGTATTCCTTAATTAATATTAGCAATAATTCTACTAACTTTTTAAATGGAGGTGATTTTGGTCTTGAAGGTTCTATTCTAGCTACGATTCTACAAGTTATAGCAATATTTATTATTTTCTTCTACTATAATAAACGCTGATTTGATTTATTGCTGAATTAAACACCTTAGACTTTTATTATCAATCCTAGGTAACTCACATTAAAAAAGATCAAGATTCAAAAGAATTATAAATCCAAATAAAATCTTAAATTTTCGATGAAGTCAAAAAAAATATAGACGAAATTAGCTAAAAAAGGCGTCATTTATTTAATTTAGTAGCACCAACTAAACCTTTTAATGACCAATGCTATCTTTTTTACATAAAAATCGTTTTTTCATCATCCTTGTTTTAAGCACAATTGCTGTTTGGTTCACTCTCGATATGATCTATTACAATAATCTACCATAACATTGTTTCTTTCTCCTCTTAACGGAGCAATTTTATCTACCCTATCGAAACAGCTCAAATTCTTACAACTATATGATCATGTTTGTGGTCATTCTTCATATTCAGTTCAGCTAAATTGGGGGTGTATAGTATTTAACTAGCACTCCACTACTATTTCCTATTTCAGCAAAATTTATAATTCCCCCAATTTTTACATTTTCACTTTTCTGAAATATATTTTTAGGACACTGCCTTTAATTCATTAAGAATAATAGTATTTTTAGATTTCGTGCTATTTAGTAGCGCTTTCGCCTTTTACAAATTGAAATAGAAAGCGGAAGTAATAACTTTAGTTGCAAATAAAAATCAAACCTTAGCAATCAACCGAAATTTAAAAAATGAAATTACTACGAATTCAGCTATTTCTTGCTTTAGTATTTTTAGGTAATCTACTTACCGCTCAAATTGGAGAAATTAAAAGTCCAGATGGGCAAATTAGCTTAAAATTAAATGAGAACAACGGAAAAATATCTTATGATATTTATTACGCAGACTCTTCGTTTTTAGATGATTCTCCGTTAGGTTTGAAAACCTCATTAGGGGATTTTTCATCAAATCTTGAATATGTTTCTTCGGAAATTAATAGCATCGAAGACTCTTACGAGCTAAAGAAGGCAAAAGTGAGTCATGTAGATTATAAAGCTAATGAATTAGTAGCGAAATTTGTAAATGAAAACGAGGATAGCCTTTTTGTATATTTTCGAGTTTCTAATCGTGATGTGGCATATTCGTATCAACTAAAATCGAAAGCGGGGAGAAGTAATATTAAGATTCTTGAAGAAATCTCGGGTTTTCATTTGCCAGATGGTGCTACTAGCTATATTACGCCGCAAGCGTTACCAATGACGGGGTGGAGTGAAACTAAACCATCTTATGAAGAAGAATACACGCTAAGCGAAAAATTAGGAAAAGCTTCAGAATATGGTGTTGGTTATACCTTTCCTGCATTATTCAAATTAGGTGAAAAAGGATGGATTTTAATTTCAGAAACTGGTGTAGACAGTAGTTATCCCGGTAGTCGATTAAGTGAATCTACAGATGACGGTTTATTCAGTATCAAATTTCCGCAGAAAGGAGAAAATAATAGCATTGGCGATACTTTTGCTGCTATGGCTATGCCTGCTAAAACCCCGTGGAGAACAATCACGCTTGGTGAAACTTTAAAACCAATAGTTGAATCTACAGTTGCTTTCGATTTAGTAGAGCAAAAGTATGAACCAAGTATCGATTACCAAATGGGACGCGCTACCTGGAGTTGGATCGTTTGGCAAGACAATAGTATAAATTACGACGACCAGATAAAGTATATCGATATGGCTTCTATGCTAGGATTCGAGTATGTATTGATCGACAACTGGTGGGATAATAATATCGGTTACGAAAGAATGGAAGAGCTGGTAAAATATGCACAATCCAAAAATGTAGATGTGCTGCTATGGTATAATTCTAATGGGTATTGGAACGAAGCGCCGCAAACACCACAGGATAAAATGAATAATATCGCTTCTAGAAAAAAGGAAATGGAATGGCTGCAGAAGATAGGAGTGAAAGGTTTAAAAGTTGACTTTTTTGGAGGAGACAAACAAACCACCATGAAGTTGTATGAAGATATTTTAACCGATGCGAATGAGTATGGATTGGGTATTACATTTCATGGGTGTACAATTCCCAGAGGTTGGGAAAAAATGTATCCTAATTACGTAACTTCAGAGGCTGTATTGGCTTCAGAAAATCTAATTTTTGGTCAGGAGGCATTAGATAAACATGCTTTAAATGCAACTATTTTACCGTTTACGAGAAACGCAATTGGCGCTATGGATTTTGCTCCGGTATTTTTGAATCAGAAAATGTCTAGAGATCAACAAAACGGAACGATAAGAAGTACCACCGATGCTTTTGAGTTGGCAACATCTATACTCTATTTCTCACCGATACAGCATTTTGGTTTAACTCCTAATAATTTAGAAGAACAGCCCGATTATGTTTTAGACTTTATCCGTGAGGTACCTACGGTTTGGGACGAGACCATTTATATTGGTGGAGAACCAGAAGATTATTGTGCCTTAGCGCGTAGAAAAGGTGACAAATGGTACATAGCCGTTGTTAATGCGAAGAAGGAGAAAAGAAAAATTGAATTAGAATTACCAATGCTTGCCGGAAAAGAACTTAAACATCTTTTTGATGAGAAAAATAAAACAGCCGGGTATAAAACTTCTAAAATTAGGAAAAACGGAACTTTAAAAATAGAATTGCAACCCGAAGGAGGAGCAGTTTTATATTAGTGTTTCTTCGGAATAAAATATAAAAACCTCTCATTGAAGAGGTTTTTTTATGAACGGATGTGAATTTCAAAATGCTGAATCGTTTTTGTAAAAAATTGGTAGCTAGAAAAATAAGCTAAATAAAAGATAAGCGTAATTTTTACATTAAATTAGAAGATTGAAACTTCTAAGTCATCTTCAAATGAAATCTAAGATCATTTTTGTTCTATTTTTTGCTATGTTTTTTAATGGAATTCTTTTCGCACAAGAACGTACAACCGTAATTCTTCAAAACGACTGGAAATTTAAGAAGGGAGATCCTTCAGGAGCAGAAGAAATTAATGAGAATACTTCAGATTGGAAAAGCATAAGTATTCCTCATGATTGGGCGGTAGAAGAAGATTTTATTAAAGATGGGGATGGCAATACCGGGAAATTACCCTGGAAAGGACAGGCTTGGTATCGCCACGATTTGGATCTTTCAGCAATAAAAAAAGGTGATAAAGTTTTCCTGATTTTTGATGGTATCATGGCTTTTCCAAAAGTGTATATCAATGGGAAACTAGCAGGACAATGGGACTACGGTTATAATTCATTTTATATAGAAATTTCAGATCACTTAGATTTTACTGAAAATGCTAAAAATGTCTTGGCCGTTCATGTAGATACCCGGCAGCATGATAGCCGCTGGTATCCGGGAGCAGGAATTTACCGGAAAGTACGCATGGTTGCCATGGCACCAATTCATACAAAAATCTGGGAGACTCAGGTAACTACGCCTATTATTAAACCAAACTATGCTAATGTTCGCATTTCAAGTTTGGTGAAAAATGAGACTTCCGAAGCGAAAAAAATTACCGTGACTCAGCGTATTCTTAATCCTGAAGGAAATGAGGTAGCGAAAAAAAGCATTTCGCATAAGTTACGAGCCGGAGAAGAAAATTATTTTGAAATAAATACTCAGCTTACCAATCCTATGCAATGGGATATCGAACATCCTCATCTTTACAAAACAATTACGGAAGTTAGTGCAGATGAAAAAATTGTAGATCTGTCTGAAAGCACTTTTGGTATAAGAAGCATAAAATTTACACCAGATGACGGTTTTCATTTAAACGGAAGAAGAGTCCAGTTAAAAGGAGTGAATTTGCATCATGGTCATGGACCGCTTGGTGCTGCATTTTATCCTCGAGCGATGGAAAGGCAATTAGAAATTATGAAATCGATGGGCGTGAATGCGATTCGAAGTAGCCATAATACTGCTGCTCCTGAAGTTTTAGAATTGTGCGATAAAATGGGGATTTTGATGTTTAACGAAGTTTTTGATAAATACGATCGGAAAGCCGATATAGTAGACACCACTAATTTTGAAAGTTTTGCGGAACGTAACATTCGCAACTTTGTGATGCGTGATCGTAATCATCCTTCAGTATTTATTTGGAGTGTGGGTAACGAGATGCACGATGTACAGGCCAATGCTAATAATGGTTTTCGTCGCTTACTTACGATGTTGAATTATGTTCGAAAATACGATCATACCCGTCCGGTTACGATGGTCAACGATGTACAGGATAATGCGGCTTTACGACATTTTGATCTTTACGATGTGCATAGCTGGAATTATGGCAGGCGTTATCAATTAGCTCGGCAAATGGAACCGAATAAATCGGTAATTATTTCAGAATCTGCTTCTACAGTAAGTACGCGTGGATTTTATGAATTTCCTTTACCCGAAAAGAAAACAGATTTTACCAAATCACTTCAAGTTAGTTCTTACGATTTTCATGCACCATCTTGGGCAGAAATTGGCGACGATGATTTTATGTGGCAGCAGGACGAACCTTATATCGCAGGCGAGTTCGTCTGGACGGGTTTTGATTATTTGGGAGAACCCACACCTTACACCAATCGAACCGTAAAAGGTATGGGAATGAGCGATAAGGAAGCAGCGCGTAGTTCTTACTTCGGAATTGTAGATATTATGGGGATTCCAAAAGATCGATATTATTTGTATAAAAGCTATTGGAAGCCCGGAGAGAAAACGATACATATTTTACCGCATTGGAACTGGAAAGGAGAGGAAGGCGAGAATATCCCGGTTTTTGTATATACCAACGGTGATTGTGCCGAACTTTTTATAAACGGAAAATCGCAAGGCAAACAATGTAAATCACCCTCTTCTAAAAATTCAACCGAGCGCTTTCGTTTAATGTGGAAGGATGTGGTTTACGAGCCCGGTGAAGTAAAAGTAGTCGCTTATAAACAAGGAGAAAAATTGGGCGAAAAAACATTAAAAACTACCTCGGAAGCTACCAAAATTAAATTGTCGGCCGATCGAAAAATAATAAAAGCTGATGGAATGGATCTTTCTTATGTTTTGGTGGAAGCTTTTGATAAAGACGGGAATTTGGATCCTTTAGCAAATGAAGGTTTAGAAATTGAAGTTAGTGGAGCAGGTGAATTAGCCGGTGCAGGAAACGGAGATCCGCAATCTTTCGAGCCGCTTCAGGATCATAAAGTCGATTTATTCTACGGAAAAGCAATGATCATCCTAAAATCGGGAATGGAAGCAGGAACTATTAAACTGAAAGTTAGCAGCGAAAATTTGAAAGGAGAAACGATAAAAATTGAAACTGAAAATTAAAAGAAAAAGCATCGGTTTTGGGGTTAACGAAGCCGATGTTGTTTATTGAAACTGCAAGCTTTTAATTATTTTCACTCAGTTTATTAAATCAGAAATTAAGACTAAAATTCGCTAATACTGATTATAATTTATTTTTTAAACTCCTTCGAAAACACCAATCGTGATCCGCGATCTTCAGTGGAAATTTCTTTTACTTCAGTTAATCCTAATTTTTTAATGGCCTTAATAGAAGCATGATTGTCCGGACTAGCAGCAGCCAAGATTCGATCTAATTGAAGTTCATTTTCAGCAAAATCGATCCAAAATTGGCCAATTTCAGTAGCGAATCCTTTTCCCCAATGATTCTGATGCAATACAAAACCGAATTCAAGATCATCTTCATCGCCAAGAAAGTTACACGGAATCAAACCCGTGAAACCTATAAAATTGCCTGTAGTTTTATCTAAAATGCATACAAAACCAATTTGCGCATTTTCATCTAAAATAAAATCATTGGCTAAAACGTCTAAAAACTCCTTTTGAGAAAGCACTCTACCTTTAAAAGCAGACTGCATTACGGTTTGATTCTCACAAAACAATTGATAGAGCGGTACAAATAATTCAGGTTTAAAACTTACAATTTTAAGTCTTTCGGTTTCTAATTGCATTCAGCTTATTATTTTAAAACTGAAAAGTATGGAAAAATTAGGGTTTTTATTATAGGATTTTAGATTGCTTAGTATTCAAATTCGAGAACAGAATTTAAGATAACATGGAAACCTTTAAAGTCAAATTTTGACTGGCTTTCTTAACTTCAGCTACAGTAATTTTAATGTCCTTTTTCAATAAAAACATTTTACTTCAGAATAAAGCTTTTTAAAATTTATTCAGCATTCAGTATAAAAATTGCTAAGCTTTGAAACATAATGCGTTTACCCTATATTTACATAATTCAAATTCAAAATAAACTTTTCATATTCATGAAAATATCAGTTCATTCTTTTAGAAAAATAGCAACACTTAGTGCATTTGTAGGGTTAAGTTTTCTTAGTTTTCAAAATATTCAGGCTCAAAAATATGGTGGTAATCCGGTAATCGAAGGGATGTTTACTGCAGATCCTTGTCCGCTTGTTTATAATGACACACTTTATCTTTTTACTGGTCGTGACGAGCAAAAGGAAGACAAAGAAGGATTTCTAATGAATGAATGGCAGGTGTTTTCTACTTCAGATATGTACGACTACACCAGTCATGGATCTTTACTAAGTATCGAAGATTTTGATTGGGCCGCCGGTAATGCTTTTGCAAGTCATGTAATAGAACGCGATGGTAAATTTTGGTGGTATGTTTCGCTTACCCATAAAAATATTCGCGTAAAAGAAGGTTTTGCTATAGGTGTAGCCGTGGCAGACCATCCACTTGGTCCTTACAAAGATGCTAAAGGTTCGGCTATCGTTACAGACGAAACGCCAAATGTAATCCCACTAAATATTGATCCTGCCGTATATATCGATGATGATGGGCAGGCCTATTTATTTTGGGGCTCTTGGGGCGAAGCGCGTGTCGTTAAGCTAAAAGACAATATGATCGAAATGGATGGGGAAGTACAGACACTGAAACTTAAAAATTTCTTTGAAGCTCCTTTTGTGCATAAAAAAGGAGATACTTACTATATGACCTATGCAGGATCTGGATATCCTTCAAAAACCGAGTACTCCACAAGTAAAAGTATTACCGGTCCTTGGACGTATCAGGGAGTTGTTAATGAGCTTCTTCCTATATCTGCAACTAACCATCAGGGAATTGTGGAATTTCGCGATAACTGGTATTTCGTATATCACAATGCACAATTGCCTAAAGGAGGCGTATTCAGAAGATCGGTAAGTATCGATAAGCTGGAATATACCGAAGATGGTCTTATAAAAACTGTTGAACGTACCGAAACCAGCGTCCCTGCTATAGACAAATCTGGAAAGGTGATTCAGACGGAAACCTCTAAAAAGAATTAGCCAACAAAAGGCAATTTTGTTATTTCTATTGTGATTTTTTTTCTGGAATAAAGCGATCAAGTTCTTTTTGCCACTCAGGAGACCTTAAAACTTCAATCAAGGCGTTGTTGACAGGTAACCTCAAGTCGCTATCAACTGGAAATGCAAAGGCATAATAGTGAGGGTCGATGTTTGCGGAACGTACTTTTGCAGAGAATTTTGACCTATTATTTATAGCATACCGCAATTGCGGAACACTATGTAAAAGTACTTCAATATCATCTGTTTTGAGATCTTCTAAAGCGGAAGGAATGTCGTTATATCCTTTAAAAGCAATTCTTTCCGCATTTAAATAACTTTCTGCTGAAGAACCATTTACAACAGCAACTTTCATATCACGAAGATCATTGGGCACCTGAATTTGATTATTTCCCGATCCCATTACTGCTGAAACCAAAGAAGCCGTCAAGACAGAAGTCACGGCCATCGCCACCAGCATCCACACTAGCGCAATTGCTCTTCCTGTAAAGGTAACCGGAGCCTTATCACCATAACCAATTGTCGTCATCGTTACACCGGCCCACCAAAAACCAGAACCTATACCTTTTGCAATAGAACGCTCACCACCAAAATTATCTTCATTATGCCTACGCTCTACGAAATATATTATCGACCCAACAATTAATAGAAGTATCGATAAAGAACCCGCTATGTACCAAAATTTCTTACTGAAAAAGGCTTTTAAAACAGATTTCATTTTCATTCCAGACTTTGTTGCTGTACCAATTTCTGATATATGGTAAATGTGGCTGAAATCTAATTTTTCTTTGGAATTTTCAGCAATATCACCAAGAACGAATAAATCAACCTGATTAATAGTTATCGAATCAACCTGATCAATTTCTTTATAAGTATAATTTTCGTCTAAATCTTCCGCTAATTTTCTCCAGAGTCGGATACTAATTCCTTCCCAGTTGCCTTCCTGATCTTTATAGGCATAAGGAGGTTTGCTGGTAACACCTACAACTAAATTACTACGAGAAGTTGAAGCAATCGTGTCTTCCTGACCAAAACTAATATGCGGACTTATACAAAGACTGAAAAAAATAAGTAATGATAAAGTTCGCGCCATCGATTAAATTTAGGATTATACGTATCGAATAATGAGCGTATTCTGTTTAAGCTTCAAAAAACTCATTATCTTAAAGTTACAAAATAGAATCCTAACATGTTAGCTAATCTGGAGCTTACTGTTTAATTAGAGTGATATCTTATCATGTAAATGGTATAACAACATTTTATATACCTACTCTGCTTTAGTCTTACTTCCATCTAAAAGATGCACAATTCGATTTGCGTAAGCTGCGTTACTTTCAGAATGCGTGGCTTGTATAATGGTTACGCCATCTTCTTCGTTAAATTGCTTAAAAAGTTGCATAATTTCGTCGCTTTGTTTAGAGTTGAGGTTTCCGGTAGGCTCGTCGGCAAGGATTAATTTAGGTTTAGAAATTAGGGCACGCGCCACACCAACCAATTGCTGTTGCCCGCCGCTGAGTTGATTAGGAAAAAGATCCTTTTTTCCTACAATATTAAAACGATCTAGCATATCTGCAACCAGCGCTTTACGTTCTGAAGATTTTATCTTTTTATAAAGTAGTGGCGTTTCGATGTTTTCGTAAACGGTAAGTTCGTCGATAAGATGATATTGCTGAAAGACAAATCCTATATACTCTTTGTATAATTTAGAGCGGTGTTTTTCTTTCATGTCATGAATATTTTGATCCAGAAATTTATATTCTCCTTCCTGAAATCCGTCCAACATTCCAATTACATTTAGCAAAGTAGATTTCCCAGAACCCGATGGTCCCATGATCGAAATAAATTCACCTTCAGCTACGCTAAGGCTCAAATCGTTCAATAGAAATGTTCTTCTTCCGCCGGTGGTTACCCATTTGTAAATGTGGTTTAATTCTAACATTATATAAATTTTGAGTAATTAGTATTAAATTATTCTGATGTGTTTAAAGAGAATTAATCGATTTTCTGAATTATATTTTCGCCAATTTTGAGTCCGTTTTTCACTTCAGCATTTCCTTTATATTGAATATTGGCTTCGCCAAAAGCGGAAACTTTTAATTTATCTGAAACATTTATCACCGCGTGATTATTCCCGTAAGCGGCAATTTTGGTTTCATTAGATTTTAATTCAATAGTATTTATTTCACTTTCCCCGTAACAACGATACCGCTGATAATCGACATTACCATCTTTAATTTCTAAATAGCTTTCGCCATACATTGCTATTTTCAGTTTCTTTGCAGTAACACTTTCAAAGAAAACTTTCGCAGCCCCATAAATATCAAGTTTAAACTCTTCCGTATTTATAACATCTTCAAAATTAAAGCGTTCTTCACTTCGAATTTCAACTTTATTCAAGCTCTTATAATATACAGTTAATCGAACTTCAGTATTTCTATAAATAGAGTGATTTTGATTGTGTCCGTTTATTAAAATTTTCTCTTCTTTTGCTGTAATCTTAGCATCTTCAAGATAGATATGCAGTTTATCTTTACTACTCTCGATATTAATTTTTTCTCGGTCTATTTTCGAATTTTCAATAATTACCGAGGTCTTTTCCGACTCAATAAATCTTACCTGAATATGAGGACTTATAATTACTTCTGAAAAATCGGATACTTCAATAGTTTCTGATTGCGCGTTGCAGGGACTAAACCAAAGAAGATTTAGTATTGCTATGATTTTAAAATAAGTCTTAGTCATGATGAATGTTTTTAATTGATAATTTATTCTGTTCTTAAAGATTTTACTGGATTTTGTAGAGCTGCATTAATCGTTCTTAAACTTATGGTGATCAATGCGATAAATAGGGCGGTAACGCCTGCAGCGACAAATATCCAAAAAGTGAGATTGATGTGATTTGCATATTTTTGAAGCCAGTTATTTGCCAGCCACCAACTTACCGGTGCGGCAATTAAAAAACTTACTCCTACTAATTTTAAAAAGTCTTTAGAAAGCATCAACGTTAAGTTTAGCACACTTGCTCCTATTACTTTACGTACACCAATTTCTTTTCTTCGTTGAGCAACTATAAGTAAAGAAATGGCAAACAAACCAATACAGCTTAATATTATTGCGAGGATAGAACCACTGGTAATCATTGTAGCCATTTTCTTTTCGGCTTTAAATGTTCGATCTATATTTTCATCTAAAAACGATCCTAGAAAATTAGCGTTAGGTTCGATGTCTTTCCAAGTCTTTTCTAGAAGTGTTAATGCGCTTGCGGCTTTGTTGGGTGCCACTTTGATATAGGCGTAATATTTATTAGAATCAGGCTCTAGAAATATACTTAATGGTTCTACTTCTTGATTTAGCTTTTGAAAATTATAATCTTCCAGCACACCTAAAACCTGATAATAGGTGCTATCGCCTAAAATAAAACGAGTCTCTAGAGGATTCTCTTCTTGCAATTGCGCTGCCATCTTTTGGTTAATTAAAACCCCGAGGCTGTCTGTCGAGAAAGATCGGTCAAAGCTTCTACCTTCTATAAGTTTAAGATCTAAAGTCTCTACATAATCATAACCTATGGTAAGCCTGTGGGTACTTACACCTCTTCCTTTATAGTCGAAACCTAACTGACTTGTCATTTGCCCACCGTCTTTACCTAGTCCCAATATATTATCTGCGGAAGAAATACTTATGATTTCAGGATGATTCTGTAGTTTATTGCGTAAACGTTCAACAGCCTGCGATCCTGAAAGTTTTCCATTTAGTGGCAGCGAGATAACCTGTTCTTTATTGTACCCAAGGTTTTTATTCCGCATAAAATCTATTTGCTGCCAAAGAATAAATGTTCCGCTAATCAACAAAATAGCAATCCCAAATTGAACAACCATCAAAAAATCTCTTGTGCTATTTTTTCTAGTAAGATTTAGTTTGCCTTTTAAAGATTGTAAGGTTCCTAACTTTGAAAGCAACAAGGCCGGGTAACCACCTGCTATAAAAGTGATCAACAGGAAACTCACAACACTTCCCACGAGAATTTTGAAACTCAAAATTGCTTCGAAAGTGGCTCTTGTTGAAAATAAGGTCTTAAATGAATCTGTAAGTGAAAACGCCAGCAGCCCTCCAAAAATTGCTGCTCCTAAAAATATCAAAACACTTTCACCCCAAAACTGAAAAAACAACTGACCGTTACCTGCTCCCAAAGTTTTACGCATCCCAATCTCTCGCAAACGCTGACTGCTTTTTGCGATACTCATATTGATAAAATTTACACAAGCAATAAAAAGTATCAAAAAACCAACTCCCAGAACCAAATACGGCATCGTCTTTTCTATTCGTGCAATCCCACTATCAAAATTGGCATAAGAAACATCTTCAAATGGAAGCAAACGTATTTGTTTGTAAAGTCCGTTTTCGTCTGGTTGTGCACCGTCCCGTTTTGCATTATCCATCTCTTCCTGATAGTGAAGTTGAGTGAATGGTTCTGTCGCTTTCTCAAACTGAGCTGCAGTTACGCCTTGCTCCAACTGCGCATATACTTCATGATTTTCCTTACTCCAATCGTCTTTAATATCAGCATAGGAATAAGAAGCCTGATTGCTGAAATCCAAAGCCAGATCAAATTTAAGACTGCTTTGATCTGGGAAATCTTCAATCAGAGCTGAGACCGTGAAAAGTTTTTCTTCCCCTTCGGTAATAATGCGCAACGTTTTGCCCAGTGGATTTTCGTCGCCATAAATTCGATTGGCGGCGTGCTCGGTAATACTAATGGTACTCTTGTCTGCTGTTGGTTTTTGCTCTTTTCCTTTAAGTATAGGGAAACTGAACATAGAGAAAAAATCAGGATCTACATATGCAGCACTCATTCGCAACTCTTTATCTCCGGAAATCACCAAAACTCCTTTTCCATTATAACGCGAAATTTTTGCTAAACCAGGAACCTCTTCTCTTAAGGCAGGCGCAAATGGAACAGATTGTGGCGTATCTGCAACAATACCTTCTGGAGTCTGATTTGTATTATAAACCTGATACAGCGATGCTTTATTTTTGTGAAAACTATCATACGACAATTCAAAAAAGGCATACACCCCCAAAAGTACAGCAACGGCAAAAGCGGTACTCAAACCTACAAGATTTAGAACTGTGAATGTTTTATCCTTCCACAGATTCCGAAAAGCGATTTTAATGTAGTTTCTAAGCATGATTTGTTACTATTAGCATTTCTATTACTATTCAAGCGCAATTAGTTCCCCCTTTGGGGGTTAGGGTAATCTATTCGGTCCTTAATGATTTTACAGGATTTTTGCGCGCCGTTCTAAATGTTTTAAAGCTGATGATCGCGAGGGCTAGAACGAACATTCCGATTCCGCTTAATGCAAAAACCCACCAACTCATAGCTGTTTTATAAGCATAATCCTGAAGCCAGTTATGCATTCCCCACCACGCTAATGGCGCTGCAATTAAGAAAGCAAGGGCTATTAATTTTAAAAAATCTTTGCATAGCAACAGGTTGAGTTGGGCGACTGTTGCACCCAGCACTTTACGAACCCCTATTTCTTTGGTACGCCGCGTAACGGTATGAATCACCAAGCCCAACAACCCCAAAACACTTATCAAAATAGAAAGTCCCGTAGCCCAATCTAATAAGGTAGAAAGGCGTTTTTCCCGCTCGTAAAATCGCGCGATGGTATCGTCTATAAATTTGATTTCGAAAGTTTCCCCGGGATAAACCTCTTGATAAGCATCTTCTATGCGCGCTAAGGTTTGCTTGAGGAGCTGGGAATCATGCGTTGGTAACATTAAATGAATATTTCTAAATCGACTCCAAAAACCCCTGTCGGTGTCCCCTCCAAAAACCATAGGCCGAACACCAGTCTTAAGCGAGCGTTGCTTAAAATCTTGCATCACCCCTACAATGCGGTAGTTCTCTTCGTTTATAGTAAGATTCTTATCTAAGATCTCCTCTGGGGCTTTAAATCCTAAAGCTTCTAAAGCAGTCTCATTAACCACATATTCGTTGATTGTATCATTAAGCGGTATTTTTCCGGCAAGCAGGGGGATTCCATAAACATCAAGATAAGACAGGTCCCCATATAAAATTTCAAGATCTACCTGTATTTCCTGATCTTCATTTTGAAAAGTTACTCCAGAAGAATGCGTGCTAAAAGAAGCTGGTGGCATTCCACCCAAACTGCTTTTTTCAATACCTGGTATACGTTCAAACTTTTGTAATAAGACTTCGTTTTTATCAACGCTTTTATACCGCCAGGGGCGCGATACATATGCAACAGCATCCGTTTTAAACCCCATATCTGCATTCATCAAAAATCGTATTTGCTTCCCTACCAATAAAGTTGCAATTAAAAAGACCTGGGCTATGGTAAATTGAAAAACGGTTAAGAATTTTCTCATATTTGATTTTCCTGAATTAGAGGAAGCTGTACTCCTCAATACGCGGTAGGGCTTAAATCCCGTAAGCACAAAGGCCGGGTACAATCCAGATAATAAGGTGACTGTAATGAGTAGCATTATACAGCATAGAAGAATTACGGGTTCCTTAAACAGCGAGAAGGCAAGACCATCTGGAATGAAATCTGAAAAGACTTTAAGCAAATAACTCGCTAAAACCAGCGAAATAACCGCAGATACTAGTGTAAGTAAAAAAGTCTCGCCTAAAAACTGGGAGATCAGTTGTTTTTTTGAACTTCCTAAGGTCTTACGAATGCCTATTTCTTTTGCCCGTTGATATGCCTGAGCAGTATTAAGATTGATGAAATTTACGCATCCCAGTAAAAGAAGAAAACCAGCAATAAAACCTAAGCCCATCAATACAGAGCGGTCTGCTGTATAATTACTAAAACTAAAAATACCATAATCAGTATCAAAATGCAGGTCTTTTAAAGCTTGTAAATTAAACGTTCGGCTTATATCAAATTTTTTATCGTACTCAGATTGATGATTCTTGGCAATTTGATCTAACTGAGTCTGTACAGTTGCTGCATTTGGAGATACCAGTTTTACAAATATTTGTGCACTGTTTGAGGTGCTACCCCATTCCTCACTAAACGCACTGGCTGCCATATCTGTTTTTTTGGCCGTTTCTCTTGAAAGAAATTCTTCAAAGATCAAATCTGTTCGCTTATCCAAATTCGCTACAACTCCAGTTACTTTAGCCACTATAGAATCGTTGTAAATCAACTCTTTCCCCAGTATATTTTCAGGTTTGGTTTTAGGAAAATAGTGAAGCGCTCTTTTTTCGGTCAGCACTACTTCATTTGGGTTATTTAGTCCATTTTCTGCAGAGCCTGCAAGCCACGTATAGTTGAATATTTTAAAATATTCAGGATTTGTAAAAACAGTATATTCCGGGTCTTTAAATACGCTTCCGCTACTAGGATTCATCACATTGGTAAAACCCCCTGTATAAAGAGCCGCAGTTGTTTCAACCTCTGGGATTTCCTCCTTTAGCACCTGATAGAGCGGGATCGTGACACCGGCATTTCCGTTAGTGCCTTCTGAACTTTTAAATGTTGTCGTGATTCTAAATATGCGATCTCTATCTTTGTGAAATTTATCAAAGGTAAAATCGTAATACACCATCAAGCCGATGACAAACGAAGCACTGAGTCCAATAGCCAGACTAATAATATTGATGACTGAAAAAAGCTTGTTTTTCCAGATGTTCCGCCAAGCGATTTTAATATAGTTTCTAATCATGATTTATTACTATTAGCATTTTTTCTATTATTATTCAAGCGCAATTAGTTCCCCCTTGGGGGGTTAGGGGATCTATTCGGTCCTTAAACTTTTTACAGGGTTTGTACGAGCAGTTTTAAAGGTTTTAAAGCTTATGATCGCCAGAGCTAAAACAAACATTCCGATTCCGCTTAAGGCGAAAACCCACCAACTCATCTCGGTTCTATAGGGAAAATCCTCCAGCCAAACCGTTACCCGCCAGTACGCTAAGGGTATTGCAATCACAAATGCAATTGCTATAAGTTTTATAAAATCTTTACACAACAACACCTGAAGCTCCATTAGAGAAGCTCCTAGTATTTTACGGATGCCTATTTCTTTTACGCGACGCTCTGTTGTGAAAATCACCAGTGCAAGCAAGCCCAAAACACTTATTGCTACCGCAAGACCTGCTGCCCAATTTAAAAGCAGTTCTGTTCTGCGTTGTGAGTTATAGAAATTGGCTACTGTCTCATCCATAAACTGAATTTTAAAATCAGATTCGGGGTAGATGGATTTCCACACAGCTTCAACTTTGACAATTGTTGCAGACAAATCCCCGGTCTTTGGTTCAACTTTAAAGTGAAGGGTATTGAACTGAGAATACCGGCTTCTATTTAAGTCACCCACAAATGCCACAGGTTTCATCTCAGAAGTCAAGGGTTTCTGATTAAAATCTGACATAACACCCACTATGGGATATGAATTTTCACCTTGAGTCAACTGCGTACCTACCGCTTCAGTAGGATTCTTAAACCCTAACAAATCAAGCATGGTTTCGTTAATCACAAATTCTCTGATCGTGTCATTTAATGGTTTACGCCCAGCCAACAGTTTTAGCCCGTATAAGTCAAAATAGTTGGCGTCGCCAAAGCGTTGTTCCAGAACCACTTCAATACTCTTACCATCTTTTACAAAATCAGCCACCGTAGAATTGATATATCGTGATGCTGGTGGCGGGCCACCAAGACTAATTGTAGAAAGCTCTGGGATTGTTTCAAGTCTGTTCATAAACAGCTCTTTCTTACTCATCGAATCGTCATTCCATGGAATCTGGAGGTAGGCAATGTCATCAATATGAATACCAATATCTTTATTCATCAAAAAATGAACTTGCTTTCCTACCAGCAAGGTCCCTATGATAAAAACCTGAGCAATTACAAATTGAAATACGGTAAGCCCTTTTCTAAAATTTGCACTACCGCTTTGTTCAGATAGTTTATTCTTTAATACGGAAACCGGTTTAAAACCGGAAAGTACAAATGCCGGATATGTCCCGGAAAGCAGTGCAACAACTATAAGAAGTAAAATGGAAAACCCAATAATTAAAGGATTTACGAAAAGCTTGAAGGAAAGGCCAGAGGGTGTAAATTCTGCAAAAAAGCGCAATAACCAGAAGGCTAAGAAAATCGACAAAATTCCCGCAAATAAGGTCAACAAAAAGGTCTCTCCCAAGAACTGAGAGACCAGTTGTTTTTTTGAACTTCCCAGTGTTTTACGTATTCCTATTTCTCGGGCTCTTTGCGTAGCTTGCGCGGTTGTTAAATTGATGAAGTTTATACTACCCAGCAGTAAAAGAAATACGGCAACAATGCCTAAATTAATGAGCACTTTTTTACTCGCCTGAGGCTCACTATAATCAAACGTGCCGAAGCGCGTATCAAAATGAAGTTCTTCCAGAGGCTGTGGGTAAAAACGTATCCATTCCCCACTTTTAAGTTCTTCTGGGTCTGCATGACTTTTACTCAGTTTATCTAACTGTTTCTGAATGCTGCTTATCGCTACCCCTTTATGGCGTTTGAGCAATACTTGTGAATTGGAATTGTAACTGTTCCAGTTTGTATTGGTTACCGAAGATTTGATATCTGACTGGTCGGCCGTTGGATAAGAAATAAACTCTTCAAAAATAATATCCGTCCGCCCTTTAAAATTGGCTACTATCCCCGTGATTTTTGCGGGTATAGAGTCGTTATAAATCAAACTTTTACCAATAATGTTTTCCGGGGCAGTATTCGGAAAATACTTGAGCGCCCGGGCCTCGGTAAGTATCACTTCATTAGGTTGCTGCAAGCTTTTTGCCTTCAATCCAGCAATCCACTGGTAATCAATAACGTCAAAATAACTACTGTCTGCATAGATTACATGTGTTGGTTCCTTAAATACCTCATCACGTTTTTCAGTTTCTACTTTTAAAGGTTCATATTTAAAAACAGCACTTACACTTTCAAGTCCGGTTACTTCGATTTTTAATGCATCTGCCAAGACCGCATTAACCCCACCAAAATAGTTTGTTTCTTCAGGAGTTATAAATTCGACGGCAACCCTATAGATGCGATCTCCATCTTTATGAAATTTATCAAAGGTAAAATCGTAATACACCATCAAGCCGATGACAAACGAAGCACTGAGTCCAATAGCCAGACTTATGATGTTGATCACTGAAAAAAGCTTGTTTTTCCAGATATTCCGCCAGGCGATTTTGATGTAGTTTCTAAACATAATCTATTGTCATTTTTATTTCAATTATTATTCTATACGTATGAACTTCTTCTCTCCCTCTGGGAGAGATGCCCAGCGGGCAAAAAGGGCTACTCCGTTCTTAACGATTTAATAGGATTTACTGCTGCTGCTTTAATGGCTTGAAAACTCACTGTTAGCAACGCGATAGCCAATGACAAAGCACCCGCTGCAAAAAATGCCCAGATGGGTATATCTATGCGATACGCAAAATCCTGAAGCCAGTTATCCATCGCAAACCAAGCGACAGGCACAGAGAGGATTAAGGCCAACACTACCAACTTTAAAAAGTTTATCGCCAGCAATTTGACGATGCTACCTATACTGGCACCTAATACTTTGCGTACACCGATTTCTTTGGTACGCTGCTGCGCGGTAAATGCGATGAGACCAAATAATCCCAGACAAGCGACAAAAATGGCGAGTATGGTAAATACCGTAAATAAAGAGGCCAAACGCTGATCTTCCTGATAGGCGTAGGCTAAATCTTCATCTAGAAATGAATATTCAAAGGGTGTACTTTCTGAATAAGTTTCCCATAAATTTTGCACCTCACTGATCACTATCTCGGTGTTTTCTCCAGAAATTTTCAAACTAATAAAAGATGTACGGGTATCGTAACTCTGTGATGCTTGAGCAAAAAGTGCAAATGGCTGAATGGGCGTGTGTAGCGATTCCAAATTAAAATCTTTTAAAACACCTACTACCGTATAATATTCCATATTTCCGCCGGGATAGCGTATTTGCTTGCCAATGGGATTTTTCCAACCTATCTGAGCTGCAGCAGTCTCATTAAGAATGACTGATAACGAATCATTAAAACGTTTGTCAAAACCTCTACCAGCCTTGACTTCAAGATCTAATGTTTGTATAAAGACATCATCTACCAGATACGAGCTCAGTGAAATATCGGTTGCAATATTGGGCTCATCTGCAGTAGCCTTTGGAGTATAAAAATCTCCAAACTCACCACGGGTCAACATTCCGCTAGAACTGCTTGCTGTCTCAACTCCAGTCAACGCAGTGAGTTCTTCTTTAAAACTTGCTTCGCTATTACCTAAACTTTCAGTATTATTAATTACCAAAATATGCTCTTTCTCAAAGCCTAAATCTTTTTGCTGTGTATACCTCAACTGACTAAATACGACCAGCGTACAGATGATTAAAGTAATCGCGATTGAAAATTGAAAAACAACCAATCCGTTACGAATAAAACTAGAATTCGTGGATTTTGCGGCTTTTCCTTTTAAGGCTCTAATAGGATTGAAAGAAGTAAGAAAGAATGCAGGATACATCCCGGCTAAAAGTGCGGTAAATACTATAATTCCAATTAGTAATAGAATAATATTTCCGTTGAAAAATGCCTGAATATGCAGATCTTTTCCCGTCAATCCATTGAAAACCGGTAAAATCAATACGACGGTAATACATGCCAATCCTGCTGCAAAAAAGGTGTAACAGAGGACTTCGGTCATAAACTGCTTGATAAGCTGTTTGCGTTGCGAACCCAAAACCTTACGAATGCCTATTTCTTTACTGCGCTTTACAGATTGAACAGTAGAAAGGTTCATAAAATTCACGCAGGCCAGAATGACGATAAACAAAGCGATGACACCAAGAATGTAAAGGCTTTTTATATCGTGTTGTTCGGTGATTGAAGAAGTAATACCCTGTGAATACAAATGTATCTTTGACAAGGGTTGTAAGTGCAACTCCCAGTAATTTCCTTTTTCTATAAATTCGTCAAAAGGTTGACCAATGCGCTCAAAAGCCGGCGCGGCTTGCACCTTGAGCATTTCGGGAAATCGTGATTCCAGATTTGCCAAATTTTTAGGATTTACGCTGGCTTGTGGGAAAAGTTTTACATACGTAGCCATATTGAGCCATACCCAACTCCAGTTGAAATAAGTGACATCATTAAAATTGGCCATTGGCATCAAGACATCAAATTTTACCGAAGCCGGATACTGCGTCAGATCTTCAAACACACCGGTCACTTGCAAAGGTTTTTTATCGTCTCCGTATGCCAATGTTTTTCCTAAGGGATCTGTATCACCAAAATACTTCTCAGCAATTTGCGGCGTTATCACAATACTATTGGGCTCCTGCAAACAAGTTGCAGCATCGCCTCTTTGCAACGGATAACTTAAAACTTCTAAGAAGTTGGGGTCTACCGCAAGAATTTCAGACTCATTAAAAACTTTTGGACGCGCACCGCCTTCATAAGTTAGTTTGGTATTGTCTGGTTGATAAATACGTGTTGCGCTCTCGATCTCGGGAAATTGATCAACTAAAGCATCTCCCGCAGGCGGTGGTGTATACCCAGCGTAAAACGAATTATCACCCATTTTACCTTTCATATTTACCCGGTATATCTGCTCCGCTTGATCAAACTGCGTGTCATAACTCAGTTCGTTTTGTATATACAGCGCAATAAGCATCACTGATACAAGACCAATAGCCAAACCCAAAATATTTAGAACACTATTGGTTTTATATCTTATAATATTCCGCCAGGCGATTTTTATGTAGTTTTTGAACATTGCTGATTATTTTGTCCCAATAGCTTTTGGGAGATGTTTTATTCAGTTTTTAAAGAAATCACGGGATTTCTTAGCGCTGCTTTAATACTTTTAAAACTTATGGTGATTAGCGCAATGGCAAGCGTAATGCAAGCTGCTGTCACAAATTGCCAAATACTAAGATCAATTCTATAGGCAAAATCTTGTAGCCATTTTTGCATAAAGTAGTAACCAACAGGAAATGCGATAAGAAAAGCGATTAAAATAAGTTTGATAAAATCTTTAGCAAGCATACTTACGATTTCCCTTACGTTGGCACCTAAAACTTTTCGGATTCCAATTTCTTTAAAGCGCTGTTCTGTTGCGAAAGTGATTAAACCAAATAATCCTAAGCAAGCAACGAAAATGGTGAGTAGCGTGAAAATGCTAAGAACTACCCCCATCTTTTGCTCCTTGCTGTATGTCTGTGAGAAAGATTCATCTAAAAAAGAATACGTAAATGGCTCATCAGGGCTAAACTCTCCCCATTTTGTTTTAGCAAAATCAAGAATCCCAGTAATATTTGCATTGTCGGTTTTTAATATTAATCCGCCATAAGGATTGTATGCTAAAACCAAAGGATCAATTTCATGATGTAGCGATTTAAAATGAAAATTCTTAATAACACCAATTACAGTAAATTGCTCATTTTCGGGATCTGCAGCACGTTTAAATGTCTTTCCTATAGGATCTTCACCTAATTCTAAGATTTTAGCTGCTTCTTCATTAATAATAGCCTTATTGGATTCATTTTTTAATTCCGTAGAAAAATTCCGTCCTTTTATAAGTTCTAGTCCCAGCGTAGGAATATAATTTTCATCGACATCATAAAAGAAAAACTTCCGTAGATATTCATCATTTTTAAAAATACCACGCGTATGGTTGTCGGTTTCGCCTGCCGGAACAAAAGCCGATTGACTAACACTGGCAATATTTGGGTTTTTAAGCAGTTCTTCTTTATAGGATTTTATTTTAGTACTTCCCATTTTATAGGCATCTCGCAAGATGACCACCTGATCTTTCTCGTATCCTAATTTTTTATGCTGAATAAATTGCATCTGCTTATAGACCACGATAGTAGCAAGAATAAGACCTGCTGAAATAACGAATTGAAACACAACCATTCCACTACGCAAAATGTTTTGTTTTCCCGAACCAGAGAATTTAGTTTTAATCGCCATTAAAGGCTTAAAAGATGAAAGTACAAATGCAGGATATCCTCCGGAAAAAAGACTAACTAAAATAACAAAACTTAATAGTAAAAGTATATTTTGAAGGCTGAAGAACTTCAGCAGATCTAACTCTTTTCCAGCTAACGTATTAAAAGAAGGCAAGAAAATAGCAATTAAAGCTATAGCCAATATTGCAGAAAATACTGTGGTGATAAAAGATTCGGTTAAAAACTGTCCCACGAGCTGTTTTTTAGCAGAACCTAATACCTTTCTAATTCCTACCTCCCTACTACGTTTTGTAGCGGTGGCTGTGGCAAGATTCATAAAATTAATACAAGCAATAAGCAGCATAAAGATTGCGATGGCACTAAAAATGTATACATATTTTATATCTCCGGCTGGAGAAAGCTCGGTATTAGGTGCGAAATCTGAGTGTAAATGAATGTCGGTAAGCGGCTGTAGGAACAACCCGATATTGTTAGTTTCTTGAAATTTTTCGTAGGAGATCCCAATGGCTTTTTGAACCTGTTCGCCCATATATTTTTTTAAAATATTCGGAATTTGTTTTTCGATATCAGTAAGTGAGCTGCTAGGCTTCATTAGTAAATAAGTAGCAAAGCCAGAACTAACCCACGAATTTGAAGTGCTGCGATTATTATGTTGCATCGGTACAAAAACATTGAATTGAATGTGAGAGTTGTGAGGAATATCCTGGATAATTGCGGTAACTTCTAAATCTTCCTCTATCCCTTGAAGTTTTATACGTTTCCCTATAGGATTTTCATTACCAAAATATTTCTGAGCTTCAGAAGAAGTAAGGACAATACTATTAGGGTTTTTAAGAGGGGCTTCAGCATCGCCTTCAATAACCTTTAAGCTAAACATATCGAAGAAATTAGGATCTACATAAGCTGCTTTTAGATTTTTAAAAGTGGTGTTATTATATCGAATTTCAGGATTATAGAGTGTACTTAATCGGGTAGCATTTTCTACCTGTGGAAAATCTGCTTTAAAAGTTTTTGCAACGGGAGCGGCAACCATAGCTTCTTTAAGTTCTTCACCATTTACATTACCACGAAGTACCACCCTCGCGATACGATCTGCATTATCGTAAAAGCGATCATAGCTAAGCTCATCCCAAACATAAAGCGCAATTAAAATACAGCTGGCCATGCCGATAGCGAGACCTCCACAATTCAGAAAAAATAAGGACTTATTCTTAATAAGATTCCTCCAGGCTATTTTGATGTGATTTTTAAACATGATTGATGAGGTTTTAAGATGAATTACTCTGTTTTTAAGCTATTAGCAGGATTGATGATTGCTTTTTTAGCCGATTGTATTCCCACGGTACACATCGCAATGCTTATCACTAGCATGGCAGCAAGTCCAAAGACCCACCATTTTATTTCTATACGATGCGCGTAATCCTGAAGCCACTGTTGCATCGCATACCAGCCGATTGGAATAGCAATTACAATTGCAATGGAAATGGTTTTTAAAAAATCTTTGGAGAACAGTAAAACAATTGATTGGACTGAAGCACCTAATACTTTTCGAATTCCTATTTCTTTTACTCGCTGCTCTGTAACCTGAACGATCAATCCAAAAACGCCTAAGGCTGCGAGAAATAAACTAAGCGCACTAAAAAAGCTGAAGAATTGCAAAAGCTTGGTTTCAGCATCGTATTGTTCTTTTAGTAATTGGGATACATTACTAACTTCAAGTAATTTGTTAGGATAAAATTCTTTCCATAATTCGTTGATTTTGGCTATAACTTTTGCTTCGCTATCTGGCCTTATTCGAACTAAAAGATTTCCTCGATCTGGATTTTTATCAGCCTGAATTATTATCGGTTTTGCAGATGTTCTTAGATCTTCATTATTGAAATCGCTAACCACCCCAACAGGAGTAACTTCTACCTCTTTATTTGATACGTTTAGCTCTTCAATATTTAATAGTTTTTGTGCTTGAAGGGTGATAATAGCCGACTTTTTTTCAGGTTCTGAATTTGTTGGATCCGAACTTAAATCAATACTTCTATCGATAGCATCTTTGCCATATTCGGTATTTAGGAATCTGCCTTTTTGAAGTCTTAGGCCTAGTGTTTCAGCTAGGTCGGTATCTGCGAATATATACCATATTTCTATTTCGTTATCAGGATTAGCTGGGTCCTCAATTTTCTTAGTCATGCTTCCTCCTCCTCTAGATGGTAGCCAAGAAGAAATACTTGCTTTTTCGACAAAAGGACTTTTGAGCAATTCGTTTTTAAAACTTGCACCTTTATTTTGCCAAGAGGTATAATTTATACTTAGTAAATTTGAAGAATCAAATCCTACGCTCTTGTTTTTTAATAGGTCTACCTGCTGGTTTACAACAATCATAGCTATTAAAACGATGAGGGATACCGAGAACTGAAATACGATTAGTGTTTTTCTTATAAAGAGATTATTTCCTGTAGCATTTTTTCTGAATTTTTTTTGAAGTGATGCAATAGGGCTAATCCTAGAGATTAAAAGCGCTGGATATAATCCAGTGATAATGCTTAACACGAAGATCATTAGGAAAGCTGAAAGAAACAACCAGATCGAATTTGTAAAAGTTAAAGCTAAAGGATGACCAATAAATGAAGTAATTCCATCTAAACTTAAATAGTAAATCAAAAACGAAAGAATCCCTGCGATTAAGAAAAACAGTCCAGATTCTGATAAGTGTTGTATAATGAGTTGTAATTTTCCGGCACCCAAAACTTTTCGTACTCCGTTTTCTTTCATTTTGTGGGATGCTCTTGCTGTAGTAAGATTTACATAATTTATACAAGCTATAATTAGAAGTAGTATGGCAATTCCCCCAAGGATATAGAGTTTCTTGGCACTGCCTTTAAATTTTTGATTTTGAGCAAAATCAGATTTTAAATAAATATCCTGTAAAGGTTGTAAACTGAATTTATATGGGTTTTCAGCTTCAGTATAATCAGAATACCAGTCATTAAATTTGGCTTCGAAATTGCATTTGTCTACTCCTTTTTTTAAATGGATATAGTACGTTTGAAACATACCAAACTGTTTCTTGCTTAGAGCATCGGTGCTGGCTCTATGCAAGTAAATAACTTCGGAATTTAGGTGTGTGTTTTCAGGAATATCTTTAAAGACTCCTGTGATTACATATTCATTAGGAGTGTTATTATAAGTAGGTAAGTCTTTTATTATTTTGCCTACAGGATCATTTCCATTAAAATATTTTGCTACTAACTTTTCTGAAATTAGAATGTTTGAAGAACCTTCTATTAGCTTCTTTGGGTTTCCTGAAGTAATCTGAACATCAAAAATATCTAAAAAAGAAGGTGTTGTATAAACTACAGTCGTTTTTGTGCCCTTTCCTTGAAGATTTCTAAAACTAAAATTTTTCTCAAATATATCGATAGTAGTTATATTTTCAACTTCAGGAAAATCTTTTAAAGCGCTACCAGTTCCAGACAAAGCATAATCCCCTTTTTCTTGTAGTTGACTATCTCGAGTTCGTATGGTGTTTACTCTAAAAACCTGATCTTTTTTTGACCAAAATCGGTCGTAAGAAGATTCATCGATCACTACTGTGGTCACGGCAAGACATGCAGCTAAACCTATCGTTAAGCCAACGATATTAATTATAGAATAGGTGCCATTTTTAAGTAGATTCCTCCAGGCTATTTTGATGTGATTTTTGATCATAGCTTACTCTGTTTTAATGTTTTTAACCGGATTGGATAAAGCGGCTTTTATGGCTTGTGAGCTAATTGTTATAAGAGCTATTAATAAAGTTAATGTTCCGGCGCCTGCAAAAATCCACCAGTCGAGATTTGTTTTGTATGCAAAGTTTTGCAACCAAGACTGCATGAAATACCATCCAGTAGGAATGGCAATAATGCAGGAGATCACAATTAATTTTAAAAAATCTTTAGAAAGTAAAGATGTGATTTGGCTAACCGAGGCACCTAAAATTTTACGAATTCCGATTTCTCTTTTTTTAAGTTGTGCAGTATATGTAGTTAAGCCAAATAAGCCCAGGCAGGAAACGAAAATGGCCAATATCGAGAAGATTTTAAAAAGCTTGCCTGTTCTTATATCGTCCCGGTAGATGGTTTCATATTGCGCATCTAAAAATGAATATTGAAAAGGAAAACCAGGATTATAGATATTCCAAATATCTTCAATGGCAGCTAAGCTTTCTGAAATATCACCATTAATAGTTTTGATATATATTCGATAAGGATCGGGATCATAATACATTATTGCAGGAGCAATTTGATGCTTCATAGAAGCAAAATTGAAGTCCTGTACCACTCCTGCAATAATGCCTTTGGTTTCCCAAAGTTCGAAACTCTTACCAATAGGATCTTCGATTCCAGCTTGTTTAACAGCCGTTTCATTTAGAATAAAATGTACAGAATCTTCTGCCCTTCCTTTAAAATTTTCCCCAGCTAATAGCTTCATTTTCATGATTGGGATAAAGCTTTCGTCGATACCGATAGGATGTACGATAAAATCAGTTTGGGGATCTTTGCCATCCCAATTCGTATCGGCAGTAGTCGAGCCTTGATTCACAATATTATCACTGGTAAAAGCTACACTAACAATACCAGATAAATTTTCAACCTGATTAGCGACAGTCTCTTTATGCGACCGCATCTCTGAAGGCATATTAAATGTTAGAACTTGAGAACGATCATAACCAGGGTTTTTACTAGTAATAAAATCCAGTTGTTTCCCAATGATGATCGTACTGATAATAAGTATTACTGAAAATGAAAATTGAAGACAAACCAAAATTTTCCTAAATGTGCCTGCGCCTACACCGGTTACAATATTTCCTTTTATTGCCTCCAGTGGTTTAAAGGAAGACAACAATACCGCCGGATAAATAGAAGAAGCAATTAGGGTGGACACGAATACCATTGAAATCATGGCCCACAACTCGGCATCCATAAAGCTAAAGGTAATTTGCTTTCCGGAAATCGAATTAAATGAAGGTGCTAGTAAATAGATTAGTACAATAGCTAAAACTATAGCCAATAAAAAGAAAATGCAGGATTCGATAATAAATTGAATAAAAAGCTGACTTCTGTCTGCACCTATCAATTTTCGAAGACTTACTTCTTTAGCTCTCTGTATTGATCTCGCGGTGTTGAGGTTTACATAATTTATGCAAGCAATACATAGAATTAGGATCAAAACAATCCCAAAGATGCGTACGGTTTTTATATTAGTAGGATCTCCACTATTGCTATACAAATTCATTTGCTGAATGGGTTGAAGATAATAGGCATCCCCTTTTTCAGACTGAATAGCATTTCGATCTTTTGCTTTTTGAATTTGAGTTAGCTTCTGAGTCACATTTTCAACTGAAGCTTTATTCTTTAACTTTAAATAGGTAATAAAATTGAAGTTTCCCCAATCACTGTCCATAGATTTCCAATAGACGTTTCCTTCATATTGTTCAGCAAAAATAGTTAGCGGAAAAAATAGCTCGTAATCCAAACTTGTATTGCTGGGAAGATCTTCTATTATTCCTGTTACGATAAAAGGGTTCTCATAATCGGCTGTGATGGTTTTGCCAATGGCTTTAATAGTTCCAAAATATTTTTTAGCAGCTTTTTCTGTAATGACTACTGTATTATTTCCTGAAAATGGAGCAGATAGATTTCCTTCAATAAACTTCAGATTAAAAAAAGAGAAAAATTCAGGATCGACCATAGCTCCACCGTTGGCTTCAAACTTATTAGAGGAACTACTGAAAATGCGGTAACCGTAAAAATCTCTTAGCCTAACTGCATTTTCTACTTCAGGAACTTCATTTTTTGCATAATAGGCTACAGGTCCAACGGATACTCCCCAGGTTTGTTTGTTTTCGCCACTACTTAAATTACTCGAAACCCTATAGATATGATCGGCCTCACCAATTTCATTATAGCTTAATTCCGCATTAATCCATACCGCGATAAAAATAGCTACGCAAAGCCCAAGCGATAAACCTACTAAGCTTAAGCCATTATAAAACTTAGACTTCCAAAGGTTTCTCCAAGCTGATTTTAGATAAATTTTAAACATATCTTACGTTTTGATTGATGACTTACTCGGTTCTTAATGATTTTACAGGATTGGCAATTGCAGCTTTTATGGCTTGGAAGCTTACGGTGAGCATGGCTATACCAATAGCAAGTATTCCTGCTACGGCAAAAATCCACACCGGTATATCGATTCTATAAGCAAAATCCTGTAACCAGTTTTGCATGCCGTACCAGGCTATTGGTACTGCTATTAAGAATGCAATTCCTACGAGTTTTATAAATTCTTTAGAAAGTAAATTGACAATGCCCGGTACACTTGCCCCTACAATTTTGCGAATTCCAATCTCACGACGGCGCTGTTTTGTACTATACGAAGCCAGACCCAAAAGCCCCAGACATGATATAAAAATCGCCAAAACCGCAAAGTTTAGAAAGAGATTGCTAAAACGCTGTTCTGCACGATATTGTCTGTCAAAAAACTCATCTAAAAAGTAATACTCAAAATGGGTATTTGGCATAAAACGTTTCCACGATTTTTCAACGTAAGCTAAGGTCTCTGATACATTAGATGGTGAAATTTTTAGCGTTAATAATCTGGATTGCTTAGTATCATAAACAAAGCTTAAAGGCTCTATTTGATTTTGTAGCGAAGCTGAATGAAAATTAGCCACAACCCCTACAATATGACCTTTTTTACCCCATTGATCAAAAGATGCACCTAGCGCCTTTTCTGCACTGGAGTAACCCAATAAATCCACTACCTTTTCATTTACAATTAGCGCTTGAGTACTGTCACTGGCAAATTCTCTTGAGAAATTTCTCCCTGCAATAAGGTTTATATCCAGTTGATCAAGATAGGTGTCGTCAATGACGTACCGGTCTACTGTAAGGGTTTGATCCTGCCCCTGACTATTCTGCATAATTGATAATGCAGAGCTATTTTCCCCGCCGCCGCCGGGAACAGTTGATCCTTTTCCTATTGAGATGATATTGGGATTAGTCTTTAAATAATCGGCCAGCAATTGTTGTTTAGCATTGTTATCTGTGTCTAAAACCAGTAAGCGATCTTTAGCAAAACCAAGATTCTGACTTTGCATGAAATGCATTTGATTGTAAATAATCAAGGTGCCTATTATCAAAATAATTGAAACCGAAAACTGGCTTACCACAAGGGCTTTTCTCAAAAACCCACCGCTTCGGGTAGTTGAAAATTTGCCTTTAAGAACGCTTACTGGTCTAAATGAGGAAAGGACGAGTGCGGGATACGTACCTGCCGCTAAACCAATTGCCAGTGCAATCCCAAAAAATAGTCCTACATAACTCCAGTTTGAAAATATGCCAAGGGCTACTGCTTGTCCTGCGAGTGTATTAAAATAAGGCAAAGCCAGCGTAGCAAGTGCAATCCCCAGTATAAATGCCAATATAGTGATGATAAGAGACTCACCCACAAACTGCAACATCAATTGCTTTTTTTGCGCCCCTATGACTTTTCGGATACCTACTTCCTTAGCGCGCTCTACAGATCTAGCTGTAGTCAAGTTGATGAAATTAATGCCTGCAATAAGCAATATAAATAGTGCTACAACACCAAAGATGTAAACGTTGTTTATGTTAGGGATTCCGCTTCCAATGCGAGTAGAATAGAGATAGATGTCTGCAATAGGCTCCATATCCTGCTTGATAAATAAATTTGAAGCTTTCATCTTTTCACCATCTACTTCTTCCAGATACGCATTGATTTTTGAAACTAGTTTTGTTGGGTTTGCCTGTTCTGATAGAAGCATATAGCCTCTGGGCTCGTAGTTCGCCCAGGATTCATCAAGGCTAGGATCTATGATTTTGGTAAAGGTTGACAACGATAGTAAGTAATCTGCCTGAATCTGAGTGTTTTTTGGAAGGTCTTCCATGACTCCTGTTATCTGAGCCGTATACTCGCCATTCATTATCTTGAGACTTTTACCTAAAGGATTTTCTGAACCAAAGTATTTTTGAGCTCCTGTCTGGCTCAATACCAAACTTAAGGGTGCCCGAAGCGCCTCATCAGGATTTCCTTTTAAAAGCTTTAAATCAAAAATCTTAAAAAAAGTAGAGTCAGCAGCCAGTGCGCGCTTTTCTACAAAATTCTCAGCCCCTTTCTGGATACTCAGATCCATATCATCAATTCGAGTAGAATAGATGATCTCTGGGAACTGCGGTGTTATTTTTCCAAGAACGCTCCAGTCTACTACAGGTATTTGATACGAATCTGAAGGTGTTTTTAAATCGCTTACCAGCATATAAATACGTTCCTTTTTTGGAAACATCGTATCATAGCTCAGTTCAAATCCTACGTATAAAAGGATTAAAAAAGCTGCAGCCATTCCTACCGCCAGGCCACCTATGTTTAAAAAAGAAAACCCACGGTGTCTCCACAAATTCCTAAAAGCGATTTTAAAATAATTTTTAAGCATATCAGATAAATTGAAGAGAATGATGAAATCCCAATTTTGTTGTTTTTTGATTCCGTTTTAAGCCGATTGATGAATGACCCATTGACGATTAATGTTTGTACTCTGCTAATACATTTTCGGTAACTTTTTGTCCGTCTAACATTCTTATAATACGATGACTGTATTTTGCGTCGTGTTCGCTGTGCGTTACCATGATGATGGTGGTTCCCGCTTCGTTAAGCTCTGTAAGCAAATCCATTACTTCATTACCATTACTACTATCCAGGTTTCCGGTAGGCTCATCGGCAAGAATTAATTTTGGATTATTCACTACAGCACGAGCTACTGCTACACGCTGTTGTTGCCCTCCCGATAGTTGCTGCGGGAAATGCTTTCTACGATGCATAATCTGCATTTTCTCTAATACTTGGTGTACGCGTTCTTTACGCTCTGCCGGTTTAACGCCGGTATAAATAAGCGGAAGTTCTACATTTTCGAACACGCTAAGCTCGTCGATAAGATTGAAACTCTGGAAAACAAATCCGATATTATGCTTTCTAAGATTAGCACGTTTACGCTCATTGAATCCCGCAACTTCGATTCCGTTGAAGATGTAGCTTCCGCCATCGGGATCATCTAAAAGCCCTAAAATATTAAGTAAGGTCGATTTTCCGCAACCCGATGGACCCATTACCGAAACGAATTCACCTTCTCTTACTTCAAAAGAAAGTTTATTAATAGCGATGGTCTGTACTTCGTCTGTGCGATAAAACTTTTCGAGATCTGTAATTTTTATCATGATGAATGTATTTGTTCTGAATCTTATTTTTATAATATTACTTTAATCTTTCAATACCAGTTCCTGAATATCTTCATAATTACTATAGCTTGAAGTAATTACTTTATCTCCTGGTTCTAAACCTGAAAGTACTTCGTAATATTCGGTATTTTGGCTTCCCAACTGGATAGCGGTTTTGTAGGCAGTAGTCCCATCTTCGCTAACTTTAAAAATCCAATTTCCGCCGGTTTCCTGAAAAAATCCGCCCTTCGGAATTAAAACGGCTTCTTTTTCCTGACTTAATGCTACTCGAATTTGCAGGCTTTGCCCACGTCTTATTTTCTCTGGAGCATTTTCAAGAAAACTCATATCTACCTGGAATCGTCCATTAGCTACCTGCGTGTAAACCTTTTTAATTTCGAGTGTATATTCTTTACCATCAAAATTAAAAGTTCCTTGTTGCCCAGCGTAGATTCTGGAGATATAATGTTCATCAACATCAACCCTTACCTTGTAACCACTTATCACATCGATTTGTCCCAAGCGCTCTCCTTTAGATTTGGATTGGCCAATTTCAGCATCTAAAGAAGTAAGTTGTCCGTCTACTGGGGCTTTTACTACTAAGTCTTCTACCTTTTTACGCATTAGCTCTAGAGCCATTCTCGTTTTTTCGTAGGATTCACGTACCTGTATATTTTCTTGTTTTGAAGATATCGAATCTTGTTGGAGTACCCTTTCGGTTAGGGCTAAGCGATCCTTCTGGTAATTGTAATTATTTCTGGTTTCTAAATATTCTTGTTCTGCTATTACGCCTTTTTCAAAAAGCTTTTTATTCAATTTATATTTTCTTTCCGCTTCTCTTAAACTACTTTTTACTTCGGTTAACTGATTTAATTTATTGATCGTATTCTCACGAGAAGCATTTTGAGTCCGCTGTATTTGAGTCAAAAGGTCGTAAACAGTCGTTTCCTGATTAACTAAACTCAATTCTAAATCGGTATTCGATAATTTAAGAATGGGATCTCCTTTTTTCATCATGGCGCCATCCTCCACAAATTTTTCTTCCACTCGTCCTCCTTCAATTGCATCCAGATAGATAGTAGTGATAGGCATTACAACACCATTTACAGGAATATTTTCCTGAAAAATATCCTGAGCAACAGCGCTAATACTAATACGTTCTTTTTCAACATTTAGTTTAGAGCTGCCACTAGAGGAAAGCAGTACAAATACAATTAGGCTTACTAAAAGTATTCCACCAATAAACATGGCAATTCTTTGTGGAGTAAATCGTTTTTTTGGTATTGGTATATCCATTTAAAATGAAATTCTAAAGATTATGATGCTAATTTTTCTATTAGGTTGTCATAATGATGCCAAAATCATAAATCTCTAGTAATTAGTAATATATAATTTTGTATTCAACAAAAAGTGTTCGGTTTTAAGACACTGTATGTTCGAAAATAATACAACTATAGCGTAGGCTAAATTTCCGAAGACATTTTTATTTATAGGTAACAGAAAGTTGTAATATTGTAAGTATGCGACTGAAGAATGCCAACATACTTGTTATAGATGACGATCTAGATGTATTAACTGCATTACGGATCATGTTAAAATCGCTAACCAATAAGGTAATTACCGAAAAGAATCCAAATAATATCATTTCGATCTTAGAAAAGGAGAAATTCGATGTTGTGATTTTGGATATGAATTTTAACGGGGTGGTCAATACAGGCAACGAAGGCATTTTTTGGCTGAATAAAATAAAGCAGGTCGATCCTAAAATTGATGTCATATTAATTACTGCTTATGCTGATATTGATTTGGCAATCCGATCCTTAAAAAAGGGAGCTTCAGATTTTATAGTAAAGCCCTGGAAGAATGAGAAAATGATCGAAGCTTTAAAAAAGATCATTGAAAAAAAGTCTGTAAAACCGCAAATATCAAAGCTTAGTGCTGCCGGAAATAGTATTGTTGGAGAAAGTGAAGAAATGCAGCAGGTTTTTGAAAAGTTGAAAAAAGTAGCACCAACCGATGCCAATATTCTTATTCTGGGAGAAAACGGAACCGGGAAAGATCTGGTCGCAAGAGCCCTTCATGATCAATCTTTGCGTAAAAATAAGCCTTTTGTAAAAGTAGATGTTGGAGCATTAACAGAAAGTTTGTTTGAAAGCGAACTTTTTGGTTATAAAAAGGGCGCCTTTACCGATGCTCGTGAAGATCGAAAAGGTCGTTTTGAAGCTGCCAACGGTGGGACACTTTTTTTAGATGAGATTGGAAACATTAGTCTGCAACAACAGGCCAGATTACTTAGTGTTCTTCAAAATCGAACAATTACTCCCTTAGGCGCTAATCAAAGTATTCCAATCGATATTCGATTAATTTGTGCTACAAATTTAGAATTAAGTGACCTTGCCGATGAGAATACCTTCAGAAAAGATTTAATCTACAGGATTAATACGGTCGATCTAATAGTGCCTCCACTACGTGATCGCGGCACCGACATTACCTTACTTTCTCGGTATTTTGCTGATATGTATGCTGAAAAATACTTTAAAGAGCCATTTTCTTTTGAAAAAGATTTTTTCAGTAAATTAAAATCACATTCATTTCCGGGGAATGTTAGGGAACTTCAATATGTGTTGGAAAGAGCGGTAATTATGGCTGAGGCTGATGTGCTTGCTGCTGAAGATTTGGTGTTTTCAGTATTAGAAAAATCGACAGTTCAAAATATCGAGCTAAAAGAGACCAATCTGGAAACTGTAGAAAAGCAAACTATTTTGAAGGTGATAGAAAAGAACAAAGGGAACATTTCTAAATCTGCTAAAGAATTGGGAATTACTCGCGCTGCATTATACCGTAGACTCCATAAATATGATTTATAAAAAATTCAGTTTGGGTCTTTTATTAAGGCTTTTACTATTGCTTACAGCATTATGTGCTGTGGCATTTGGGATAAGCCTGGGTCTATTACTTTTGCTGGCAGCTGGATTTTTTTCAGCAATACTTATTTTCTTTAATCTTTATAAATATATAAGCCGACGTTTTAGCGCAACAGACGATTTTTTTGAATCGGTTAAATACAACGATTTCTCAAGGCGATTTGTAAGCAAAAACGCGCCAGAGGATTTTCAAAAACTTCACGTAGGGTTTAATCTAATTAGTGATAAGATACGTGAGATTAATTCGAACAAGGAATCCCAGTATCTTTATCTTCAAAAGATATTAGAAATGGTTGATGTAGGGATTATTTCTTATAACCAAAAAACCGGTGATGTTCTTTGGGCTAATGAAGCCATCAAAAAAACGCTGAGTATCCCATCTTTTAAGAATATGAAGTTTCTGAAAAGCCGAAAACCGGAATTGTTCGAAACCGTTTTTGAGATGAGCCATCTTACCGGAAACTCTATTAGTATCAATGTAAACGGTGAAAAACTAAAAGTTCTTGTTTCTGAAACTGTTTTTTACGAAAATGATCATTCTTTTAAGATCATATTGTTACAGAATATCGACGAAACGTTGAACCAAAATGAATCTGAAGCATGGAAAAAGCTTTTGAGTGTAATGACACACGAAATTATGAATTCCATAGCGCCAATAGCTTCACTAGCCGATACATTGCAATATCAGGTAACCGAAAACCTTAAGAATCCTAAAGAAAATGGTTTAGATATTGAAGATTTAAGCGAAGCGATTGGTAGTATAAAGAAACGCAGTGAGGGCTTAATGAAATTCGCTAAAACTTATCGTAGTCTTAGCAAAGTGACTCATATTAATCGTGAAACGATTTTTGTTAAGGATTTATTTTCTGCCATAGAACGTTTGATGAAACCTTCACTGAAATCTCAAGGGATAAAATTACTTTTTGATCTTCCTAGTACACAATTACATATTAAAGCAGATAGCTATCTGATAGAACAAGTTTTAATTAACTTAATTGTAAATTCACGCGATGCGCTTCAGGGAATTGAAGGAGGAGAGGTATTGGTAACCGCAAATTCAACCTCAGAAGGTTCGCTTATAAAAGTGAGCGATAATGGGAATGGCATTCCGCAGGAAATTCAGGAAACCATTTTCGTACCTTTTTTCACCACTAAAAAGAACGGCAGCGGAATAGGTTTGAGCTTATGCAAACAAATTATGATGTTACATAAGGGTAAAATTCAAATTTATAGCGAAAAGACGAAAGGAACTTCAATCATTCTTATATTTTAAAACACCTTCTTACTTACCTCAACAGAAAACGAAATAGTAGAATTTGGACGACTAAACTCGTGCATTCGACGAAAAAAGCCGTCAGAACCGTTTTTAATTAATAATTTTGTATTCGAATGTTAGAACCTTTTGTACACGTTTTACGTTAATATCATTGAATAGATATTGTTTATGTATGGGATTATTATGAAAAGAGTATTTGCGATATTAACATTATTTCTCATAAGTTTAAATTCTCCTGTTTTTGCAAACGGTGGTGACGACCCTCCCACACCATCTAAACAATCTGGAGGTCCGGTACCACCAGGGTTTAGCGTTCCAATAGATCAAGAAATTCCATTTGCAGTTTTAGCGGGATTTGTAATAGGCGGAGCTTATATTTACAAGCAAAGAGAGAGGATCTAAGATAATTCCGAAATCCTTTTAACATACTTGCCAATTACATCGAATTCTAGGTTGATGAGTGAACCTTCTTTAAAATATTCAAAAGTTGTATTTTCATAAGTGTAGGGAATAATAGCTACAGAAAATGAGTTTTTTTCAGAATTCACTACTGTTAAACTCACGCCATTTACAGTAATTGAACCTTTTTCGATAGTGATATTGTTTAATTCTGGATCGTATTTAAAAGTAAATTGCCAGCTTCCATCGATTTCCTTAATTTCAGTGCATGTTGCTGTCTGATCTACATGACCCTGAACAATATGTCCGTCTAAACGATCACCAAGCTTCATTCCTCTCTCTAAATTCACAAAATCCCCTTCAGCTAAAGATTTAAGATTCGTCTTATTTAATGTTTCTTGGATAGCAGTTACAGTATAGCTATGTTCTTTTATGGAAACGACCGTAAGGCAAACTCCGTTATGAGCAACACTTTGATCGATCTTTAATTCAGGAGTCATTGCAGCTTCAATTTCAAGATGAAGATTTGACCCTTCTTTTGTCAGATTCTTTATTTTTCCTACCTCTTCTATTATACCAGTAAACATGTATTCTATAATATTGGTTACATTTGTTATGTAAAAGTAAAATATATATTTGAAGGAAGTATGAAACATCCTAAAAAGATAAAACTAGGAATTAGTATAGGTGATCTGAATGGTATTGGAAGTGAGATTGTACTTAAAACATTCGATGATTCAAGAATGTTGGAATTTTGTACTCCCGTCATATTTGCCTCTACCAAGATTATTTCATTTTTAAAGAAAAAGTATAAACTCGGAATTAACTTTCAGGGTATAGATCATGCTGAAGAAGCTATCGATGGTAAAATTAACATCGTAAATGTGTGGAAGGAAAGTGTGACTATAAATTTTGGTGAAGAAGATTTGAAAGTTGGAGAATATGCGTTTAAATCTTTGGAAGCTGCTACCGAAGCTTTGAAGTCAGATAAAATTGACGCCCTTGTAACTGCGCCGATTAATAAACACACTATTCAATCAGAGAAATTTAATTTTCCTGGGCATACCGATTACCTTGCAAAAGAATTACAGGGAGAAAGTCTTATGCTAATGATTACTGACGACCTTAAAGTTGGTCTACTTACCGATCATGTTGCGTTAAAGGATATTGCTGAGGTAATTACTCCGGAATTAATTAAAAAGAAAATTAAGATTATTCAGCAAACCTTAAAGCAGGATTTTAGAATTCAGAAGCCAAAAATAGCGGTTCTGGGTATAAATCCGCATAGCGGTGATAATGGTGTTATTGGGAAGGAAGATGAAGAAGTTTTAAAACCTACGCTTAACGAATTTCGTGAAAAAGGGGAGTTGGTTTACGGACCATTTTCAGCTGATAGCTTCTTTGGTTCTAAAAACTATAAAAATTTCGATGCTGTTATAGCTTCTTATCATGATCAAGGATTGATACCTTTTAAAACACTTTCTTTTGGTCGTGGTGTGAATTTTACTGCAGGATTAAGTAAAATAAGAACATCACCAGATCACGGTACAGCCTTCGAAATAGCAGGAACAAATTCAGCCAATATTAGCTCTTTTAAAGAAGCTGTTTTTAAGGCAATTGAGATATCTAGCTGCAGAAAAGAGTATTTGGAACTAATCGAAAATCCATTAAAAAGACAGAGTAAAAAGATATAAACAAAAAATTGTTTATAAAAAGCTTTTAGTTTATTTTATTTTTTATCTTTGCAGCCGCCTTTGTAAAAGGGCGAAAACTCAAAACTGAGGATGATATGAGGAAAATGAAAGCCTATACAATCCCTTATGTGGGGTTAAAGCTTGGGAAGCACCAGTTTGAGTATGAGATTGACAATGAGTTCTTTGAGCATTTTGAGTACGAAGAGTTTAACAGTGCCGATGTAAAAGTCGACTTGTTATTCGACAAGAAATCCACGATGATGGAGCTTACTTTTGAAGCTTCAGGCACAGTGAATATAAATTGTGATGTGACTAACGAGCCTTACGATCAGCCAATAGACAGTAGTTTATTTCTGGTTATAAAATTTGGTGATGAGTTTAATGATGACAATGAAGATTTATTGATTTTGCCGCATGGTGAGTTTGAAGTTAACGTACAGCAATACATTTATGAACTTATTGTTCTTGCAGTTCCTGCAAAGAAGATTCATCCTGGGGTAGAAGACGGGAGTTTAGAATCTGAAGTGTTGGATAAACTGGAGGAGCTAAGCATAGGCAAAAAAGAAAAGAAAGATGGGGACGATATTGATCCCCGATGGGATAAATTAAAAAATTTACTAAACGATTAAATAATAGTAAGCCATGGCACATCCAAAGAGAAAGATATCTAAAACCAGAAGGGACAAGAGAAGAACTCATTACAAAGCGACTGCACCAAAGATCGCTACAGATCCTACAACTGGTGAGGCACATTTATATCACAGAGCTCACTGGCACGAAGGTAAGTTATACTACCGCGGTCAGGTGTTAATTGATAACACAGAAGAAGTAGAAGCTTAATCTTGATTAGGGCTTCAAAAATATATAGAAACTCTCACAACGTGGGAGTTTTTTGTTTTTAGTTGATTAAGTCCCAAAAAGACCTTAATTTACACCCCTGTTTACAGAAATTTTAGTACATTTCTCTAATTGTTTGTACAGTAATGAGCTGCAAACAAGGTGTATAAATTCAATTCTATGAATAAAATCACAGCAGCCATAACAGCTGTAGGTGGCTATGTGCCAGAAGATGTGTTGACCAACAAAATGTTGGAGGAGATGGTAGAAACCAATGATGAATGGATTACTACCAGAACTGGAATTAAGGAAAGAAGAATTTTAAAAGATCCCAATAAAGGAACTTCATACTTAGGGATACAGGCAGCGAAGGATCTTATCAATAAATCCGGTGTAGATCCAGAAGAAATTGATATGGTAATTCTTGCAACTGCCACTCCAGATATGCCGGTGGCGGCTACGGGAGTTCACGTAGCTTCAGAAATTGGAGCTGTTAATGCGTTTGCTTATGATTTACAGGCAGCATGTTCAGGTTTTCTATATGGAATGTCTACAGGTGCTGCATATATAGAATCGGGACGCTACAAAAAAGTATTGGTGGTAGGAGCAGATAAAATGTCTTCTATTATTGATTATACAGATAGAACAACCTGCATAATTTTTGGTGATGGTGCTGGCGCTGTTTTGCTAGAACCTAATGAAGATGGTTTTGGACTCCAGGATGAAATTTTAAGATGTGATTCTATTGGTAGAAATTCACTTAGAATAGAAGCTGGTGGTTCACTTTTACCAGCCTCTGAAGAAACTATTGCTAAAAAGCTACATTACGTAAAACAAGACGGAAAAACGGTATTTAAATATGCTGTTTCCAATATGTCTGGTGTTAGCGCTCAAATAATGGAGCGTAATAATTTAACTAATGAAGATGTTGATTGGTTAGTGGCGCATCAGGCTAATAAAAGGATAATTGGCGCTACAGCAAGTAGAATGGGCGTTGTAGACGAAAAGGTACTCATGAATATCGAAAGATATGGGAATACAACTTCTGCTACATTACCGTTATTACTTAGTGATTACGAAAAGAAATTTAAAAAAGGAGACAATCTAATATTTGCATCATTTGGAGGTGGTTTCACATGGGGAGCTACGTATCTAAAATGGGCTTATAATTCTTAAAAAAACACCCTTGTTATTATGGATTTAAAAGAAATTCAGAATTTAATAAAGTTTGTTGCCAAGTCTGGTGCCAGTGAAGTTAAGCTGGAGACCGGTGATGTAAAGATCACGATTAGAACAGGCTCAGACGAGAAAGAAACTACCGTTGTACAACAAGTGCCAGTGGGTGGCCAGGTACAACCACAAATGCCGGTACAACAACAAGCACCTGCGCCTGCGGCACCGCAAGAAAGTGCAGCGCCAAAAGAGGAAGCAAAACCTGCTGAAGATGATAATGCAAATTATATTACTGTAAAATCTCCTATCATAGGAACTTTTTATCGTAAGCCTTCACCAGATAAGCCTGTATTTGCAGAAGTTGGCAATACAATCAAAGAAGGAGATGTGCTTTGTGTGATCGAAGCAATGAAGCTCTTTAACGAAATTGAAAGCGAAGTTTCTGGTAAGATTGTGAAAGTACTGGTAGACGATTCTTCTCCGGTAGAATTCGATCAGCCATTATTTTTAGTAGATCCTTCTTAATTCTTACCAATTTTATGCAGTGCCTAATCGTGCTGTAAAGAAAAACCACAGGTATGTTTAAAAAAATATTAATTGCCAATAGGGGAGAAATCGCGATGCGTATTATCCGTACTTGTAAAGAGATGGGTATTAAAACGGTTGCTGTATACTCTACTGCCGATGCAGAAAGTCTTCACGTAAGGTTTGCAGATGAAGCGGTTTGTATAGGGCCTCCTCAAAGTAATTTGTCATATTTAAAGATTTCTAATATCATTTCAGCAGCCGAGATAACTAATGCTGATGCTATTCACCCGGGATATGGATTTCTTTCAGAGAATGCTAAATTTTCTAAGATTTGCGAAGAACACGATATTAAATTTATTGGTGCTTCTGCAGATATGATTAGCAAAATGGGAGATAAAGCAACTGCTAAAGCAACAATGAAAGCAGCAGGAGTTCCTTGTGTTCCTGGTTCAGAAGGGATTTTAGAAGATTTCGCTGAATGTCAAAAATTAGCTAAGGAAATTGGATTCCCTGTCATGTTAAAAGCTACCGCCGGTGGAGGAGGTAAGGGAATGCGTGCCGTTTGGAAAGAAGAAAATCTTCAGGCAGCATGGGATTCTGCTCGTCAGGAAGCTGGAGCATCTTTTGGAAACGATGGGATGTATATGGAGAAGCTTATCGAAGAGCCTCGCCATATCGAAATTCAGGTGATTGGTGATCAAACCGGTAAAGCTTGCCATCTTTCAGAGAGAGATTGTTCTGTACAACGCCGTCACCAAAAATTAACTGAAGAAACACCTTCTCCGTTTATGACGCCAAAATTGCGTAAGCAAATGGGAGAAGCAGCAGTAAAAGCAGCAGAATATATTAAATATGAAGGTGCTGGGACTGTAGAATTTTTGGTTGATAAACATCGTAAATTCTACTTTATGGAAATGAATACTCGTATCCAGGTAGAACACCCTATTACCGAGCAGGTAATTGATTACGATTTGATTAGAGAACAAATATTAGTAGCTGCCGGAATTCCGATTTCTGGTAAAAACTACGAACCACAACTACATTCTATAGAATGTCGTATTAATGCCGAAGACCCTTATAATAACTTTAGACCATCACCGGGGAAGATTGAAACTCTTCACACACCGGGTGGTCACGGGATTCGTATAGATACTCATGTATATAGTGGTTATATTATACCTCCGCATTACGATTCAATGATTGCAAAGTTAATCACGACCGCTCAAACGCGTGAGGAAGCCATCAATAAAATGAAACGTGCTTTAGATGAATTTGTGATCGAAGGTATTAAAACAACGATTCCTTTCCATCGTCAACTGATGGATGATCCAAGATATGTTGCTGGTGATTATACAACAGCATTTATGGACGATTTTAAAATGAATCCGGCAGAATAAGCTTTATTCATATAATAATATTTAAAAGCCTCGATTTTTTCGGGGCTTTTTTTTATGAGTTTTGTTTCACTTCTTCTTATTCTCTTCGGAAAAACGAGTGTCTTTTCCGTAATTCCTATTGAATCTCTAAAACTTTATGTAATTTCATTGCATAATTGCTAAAGATGAATTTTTCTTATTGGGAACAAAACAGCTGGTTCACAGATGTAGACTTTGTAATTGTAGGGAGTGGCATCACAGGTCTTAATTGTGCACTTCAGCTGCAAAAAGATTATCCTGGAGCCACTATTCTTATTTTAGAAAAAGGATTGTTGCCCGAAGGTGCAAGTACCAAAAATGCTGGTTTTGCATGTTTTGGGAGCCTTTCTGAAATTCTGGAAGATCTAAAAACATTACCAGATAAGGAAGTGATTGATCTTATTCAAAAACGAGTAGATGGCTTAAAATTACTTCGGAAGAATTTGGGCGATGAAGCTATCGGATTCAAAAATCATGGGGGTTATGAAGTGTTTCTGGAAAAAGATAAAATGCTTCAGGAAAAATGCTTAGCTGAAATGTCCAAGATTAATCAAATGCTGCAGCAGGTTTTTGAGGAAGACTGTTTTTGTCTTAAAGAAAATAAATTCGGTTTCCAAAATACTACTGAAAAATTAATCTTCTCTCCTTTCGAATCTCAGATTGATACCGGCAAAATGATGTCTCAATTATTACGAAAAGTTTATAAAAAAGGTATTCGAATTTTAAATAATATTGCCGTCCAAAATATGGAAGACTGTGGCGATAAAGTATTGGTAAAAACGTCCAATTTCGAAGTGAAGTGTAGAAAGTTATTTATTGCAACAAACGGCTTTGCTTCAAAGTTTGGAATCACTTCTGTAAAACCGGCTAGAGCACAGGTTTTGGTAACTAAACCAATAGAAAACCTTCAGATTAAAGGAACATTTCATCTGGATAGAGGGTTTTATTATTTCAGAAATATTAATAATAGAATTCTTTTGGGTGGCGGAAGAAATTTAGATGAAAAAGGTGAAGAAACTACCCAATTTGGACAAACAGATCTTATTCAGCAAAAATTAGAAGAACTTTTGAAAACAACCATTTTGCCTAATCATAAAATTGAGATCGATCAGCGTTGGAGCGGAATTATGGGAATAGGCGAACATAAAAAACCTGAAATTGGTCAATTATCGGTTAATGTTTTTTACGGTGTGAAGTTAGGCGGAATGGGGATTGCGATAGGAAGTTTGGTTGGTAAAGAATTAGCAAAAATTAGCGGATGATAAAAAAAGTACTACGATTTATAGCAAAGCTTATAGGCTGGTTTTTCTTGATTTCTTTTCTCTTAGTATTGATTTTTAAATGGGTTCCGCTGCCATTTACGCCATTAATGGCCATACGATATTTTGAATATCCGGAAGAAGAAATTAAGCACGAGTGGGTGCCCATAGAAGAAATTTCTAAAAATCTGCAATTGGCAGTAATTTGTAGTGAAGATCAAAATTTTGAAAATCATAGTGGATTCGATTTTAAAGCGATTCAAAAAGCAATAGAAAATAACCGAAAAGGAAAAAGAGTGCGCGGGGCAAGTACCATATCTCAGCAAACGGCTAAGAATGCATTTTTATGGCAGGGTAGAAATTATGTTCGTAAAGGCTTTGAGGCTTATTTCACGTTTTTGATAGAGCTTTTGTGGAGCAAAGAACGTATCCTCGAAATTTACCTGAATAGTATTGAAATGGGCAAAGGAGTTTACGGAGCACAGGCAGCAGCGCAATCTTGGTTTAAAAAAGATGCGGTAAATTTAAGTGCAACTGAAGCTGCCGCCATTGCGGCTATTTTGCCAAATCCGCGTGAATATAGAGCCAACCCTGCAAGTAATTATATAAGCCGAAGAAAAAGCTGGATTACTCAGCAAATGAAGTTCTACGGCGCTTTAGATTTAGATAAACCGAAAGAAATTAAAGATAAATAATATTGAATTTGACGACAAAACAGCATTTGTATAGTATGTGTGACGAATATGTTGAATCTCGCATTCAGCGTATTTTAAAATCCTTAAAAGATCTTGAAGAGGATATGGAAAATGAAGGGAAAAATAGCGCCGGCGATAAATATGAAACTGGTAGAGAAATGATGAGTGAAGAATGGAATAAATTATCCAATCAGCTAAAAGAATTTAAGCAGCAAAAAGATACACTAAAATTGGCCAAAAGCAGGCAGGATGCTCAACATGTGCAATTGGGTAGCCTGGTAAAAACTTCAGCATCTAATTATTTTGTTAGTATTCCTGCGGGTAAATTAGAGTTAGATAATGAAATTTACTACGCAGTTGGTGCTAATTCTCCCGTAGCCCGTTTACTTATGGGAAAATTAGAAGGAGAGGAATTCGAATTTAACAATATCAGAAATAATATTTTAACTGTGAATTGAAAAAAATAATACATTAGCTAATAATTTTAATCCTTGAAAATGAAAACTTTATGCGCTTTTGTATTATTTTTTGTTAGCTTTTATTCTTTTTCTCAGATAAACTTTGGAGTAAAAGCCGGACTGAATTTCTCTACCACGAAGTTTGAAGAGAACATTCATGATTTTAAATTTACGGAAGAAAATGGAACTGGTTTTCATGTTGGATCTTTTGTAGATTTAGCATTAAATACCCATTTTCATGCCCAGACAGAAGTCTTATATTCTCGTGAAGGCGTTAAAGATCAATTTGTAGATTATATAAATATTCCTTTAATAGGCAAGTGGTATCCAATTCCAACAGTTTACATAGGTATTGGCCCACAATTGTCCATTCTTGCTAATACTGAAAGTTATAAAGATAATTTTGAAAATATTTTATTTGGAGCCTTGTTCGAAGCGGGTGTAGAGATAAATCATTTTGTATTTGACGTTCGCTACATTCTTGGTATTTCAAATTCTGTAGAAATGCCGATAGGCGTTGGCTCTGAAGACAATCTTAATAATATTACTGCTAAGGCAAAATCAAATAACTTTCAGCTAAGTGTGGCCTATAAATTTTAAGGCTATAGAGTTTCGATTTATAGTGGAAACCTAATCTTAATACAATGTTGTCGAAGGATATCTTTTTATCTCGAAGTTGTCAACATACTAAAAATCAAGCAAGAAACTATGTCAATGACATTAATAAATTTTGTTCAGAAAAGTAAACTTCCGACTAAAACTGAACTTGAAGATAAAATTAAGGAGATAGGTTATGATTTTAAATTCTTAAATGACTTTGAAAAATTTGATGATTTCAACCAAATTGACTCGATAGATTGTGTACTAAACGGAAATCAAACCTTTGTTGAAATTTATTTTAATCCAGCAACAGAAATTATTTCTGATTTTCCGAACCTAAAGAAAGATTTGTCGGACAAAGATTTTGGAATTTCATTTACGAGTGGTTCTGATGAATTAGTAAGTGCTTGCATAAGTATAATTTCAGTCGGACTTATTGACTTGAGTGAATCGGTCGTGTTGTATGCAGACGAAGAAAAACTTTATTCTCGAAAAATGTTAATTCAAGACATATCAAACTCTTTAGAATATAACACAGAAGAAACAAATCGCATTATAAAGAAACATATCGCAGAAAATTTAAAATGTAAACAAACGTGGAAAAAAGAAAAAAGAAATAAAAAATTAACCGATATCGTACTTTGGAGTTTGCTAATTATTGGAATGGTTTTAATGAACAAAAAGATCATTTCTTGGCATATCCCTTGTTTCCTATTGATTTTAGTGCTAATTAAAAGTATAATTGAAAATAATAAAGAAAGAAAATATAGATAAAAATAAAAAGCCAGTTGGCAAAAATGCAAAAGGCCAATCGCGGCAAAATTCTTAATCCATATTCGCTGTTTTTAGCTATATTTCTTTTAAGTGGATAAGTCTGACTAATCAGCCGCGACTGTCCATATTAGAAAACGTTCTTTTTTGTATCAAAAGCTTTGAAATCTGAAAGTAAATAGGAGCACCTGATGGAATAGCAGCACTATGTTCAGCAAAAACAATGTTACCGTTAAGATCTGCTTCAATTAAATAATTACTGCCTTTAAAATAGGATTCAATAACCGTTGCTTTAATTGCCGATTTTCGGCTCACTTTTATTTCTTCAGGGTAAAGAATGATCTTTTTTTCTGAAGTTTCATTTTGTACAATGTCTTTTAGCATCACTTCGTTAACGTCGCCAAACAAAGAAGCGACATACGTATTTGGTGGACGGTTATATAATTCTTCGGGACTTGCTTTTGCATAGATTTTATGATCTTTTAAAACCATCGTAGTATCAGCAAAAGAAAGTGCATCAGTGATATCGTGCGTCGCGATAATACAGGTAATATTCTGCTCTTTTAAGTATTTAAAAACTTTTCTCCGTAAATTATTTTTTCTGAAATGATCAATATGACTAAAAGGCTCATCGAGTAAAACCAGTTCTGGTTCTTTGGCAAGAGCGCGAGCAAGCGCCACGCGTTGTTGTTGGCCACCGCTAAGAAGTTTGGTCTTTTTATCGGCCATATCTTCCATTTCAACCACCTCCAATAATTCCTGAATTCGCTTTTTCTTTTTTACCGGATACATGTTGCTTAGATATTTTCCTACATTATCGGCAACACTTAGCGGAAGCATCAAATCGAAATCCTGCGCCAAATATTTGATAAAATCTTCTCCTGGAACAAGGTTGAATCTTGGGCCTAACAATTCTTCTTCTCCCCAAAAAATCTTACCATCGGTATGTAAAAGTCCGTAGATAAGCTGAAGTAAGGTGCTTTTACCGCAGCCACTTTCACCAATTATCGAAATGTTTTCTCCGCGTTTTGCGTTGAAATTAATATGGTCCAATACCTGTTCTCCATTCTCGTAGGTAAAAGATACATTTTTAAGCTTCAGCATAAATAAGGCTTCATTTTAGGGAATTTGAAGATACCTAAATTTAAATCTTCCAAAAACAAAAAACCGCCTGATTTTAAAATTCATTTAAAATCAAGCGGTAGAATTCTTTCAGAAAAAAATATGTCAGTATTTAAGAATATCGATATTTCAGCTTGTAAGAATGCATTCAGATATCCAATACCTTAATCTTTTAATTCTTTGTTTTTACTCGGAAGCTTCTCAAATCCCATATTATATAAAGTAAAACCAAAAATATCAGCATATTCTTCAATAATCATACTGGTTGGTTTTCCTGCACCGTGACCGGCTTTGGTTTCAATTCTAATAAGAACGGGTTCATTACCAGACTGTTTTTCTTGTAATTCTGCAGCAAATTTAAATGAATGCGCAGGAACAACACGATCATCATGATCGCCCGTAGTCACTAAAGTTGCCGGATATTCTGTTCCTTCCTTTACATTATGAACGGGAGAATAATTGTAGATATAATCGAACATTTCTTTACTATCCTCAGATGTTCCATAATCGTAAGCCCATCCTGCTCCTGCAGTAAACGTATGGTATCGTAACATATCCATCACGCCAACAGCAGGCAATGCTACCTTCATAAGATCTGGTCTTTGCGTCATTGTAGCACCAACCAATAAACCACCGTTAGAACCTCCTCTAATGGCTAAATAATCTTTAGATGTGTATTTGTTTTCAATTAAATATTCTGCAGCAGCGATAAAATCGTCAAATACGTTTTGCTTTTGCATTTTGGTACCGGCATCATGCCATTCACGACCATATTCTCCGCCACCGCGAAGATTTGGTACAGCATAAACGCCGCCTTGCTCTAACCAAACTGCATTTGCAGTGCTAAATGAGGGGGTTAAACTAATATTGAATCCGCCGTAACCGTAAAGTATCGTTGGATTTTTACCATTAAGATCAATGCCTTTTTTAGCAGTAATTATCATTGGTATTTTAGTGCCGTCTTTCGATTTGTAAAAAACTTGTCTGCTTTCGTAATCTTCGGGATTGAATTTGATATTTGGCTTGTTGTAAACTTCTGAAGTTCCCTCTTCAATATCATATTTGTAAATCGTGCCTGGGGTTACATAGTTCGTAAAAGAATAATAAAGAGTTTTGTCCTCTTTTTTAGCACCAAAACCACCGGCAGAACCTAATCCCGGTAATTCTACTTCGCGAACAAGATTTCCGTCGTAATCATATTGTTTTACTTTAGATACGGCATCGACCATATATTCAGTAAAAAAGTATCCGCCCCCAGTAGATGGACTAAGTACATTTTCGGTTTCAGCAATAAAATCTTTCCAATTTTCTGGCTCTGGATTTGCTGCATCAACAGTTACTATTCGTTGGTTTGGTGCATCAAGATTAGTTACAATATAAAGTTTGCTGCCTTCGTTTTCTATCACATACGTATCAGTATCTTCGTTGCCGATAATCGTTTTTAATTCAGGATTGCTTTTGGTAAGATCCATCATAAAAAGTTTCCCTCCAGATGTCGAATTTCGAGCTGAGATAAACAAATATCGATTGTCTTCACTAACACTACCGCCAACGTATCGATGTTTTTGGTCAGCGTTGCCACCAAAGATCATTTTATCTTCTGTTTGCGGCGTACCAATTTTGTGGTAAAATAAACGGTGCTGATCGGTCTTTGCAGAAAGTTCGCTTCCTTCAGGCTTTTCGTAGCTGGAATAATAAAAACCTTCATTTCCTTTCCACGAAATTCCGCTAAACTTAATATCTTTCAAGGTATCTTCAGCAATCTCTTTCGTTTCAGCATCCAGCACAATTACTTTTCGCCAATCGCTACCGCCTTCAGAAATACTATAAGCTGCCATTTTTCCATTTTCAGAAAAACTTAATCCGCTTAAAGAAGTTGTGCCATCTTCACTAAACTTATTAGGATCTAAAAAGACCTCTGGCTTTTCCTCATCGTTTTTACGACGATAAAGCACATATTGATTTTGCAATCCATCATTTTTAGAGAAATAAGTATAATCACCTTCCTGGTAGGGAGCGCCTATTTTCTCATAATTCCATATTTCAGAAAGGCGTTTTTTTAAGTCTTCTTTAAATGGTATCTTATCTAAATATCCAAAGGTAACTTCGTTCTGAGCCCTCACCCATTCTTCTGTCTCTTTGCTACGATCGTCTTCTAACCAACGGTATGGATCTTTTACTTTTGTACCAAAATAATCGGTTACGGTATCTACTTTTTTAGTTTCAGGATAATTCAACGCAGTTTTTTCTTTTTTGGTTTTTTCAGAATCTTTACAGGAAGCAAGTGCTGCCAATGTAAAAACTCCAATCATTATTTTTTTCATACGTGTGAGATTTTATGGAGAGCTTAAATTTATAAATAAAAAACGAGGTTGCTGAAAAACAACAACCTCGCAAATATGAAGAGATAGAAAATTAACTTAAACCAGCTTGTTTTCCATCAAATATTCAGCAATTTGTACTGCATTGGTAGCAGCTCCTTTACGAAGGTTATCTGCAACAACCCAAAGATTTAGAGAATTTGGCTGTGAAAAATCACGACGAATTCTTCCTACAAAGACATCATTTTTACCTTCCGCATAAATTGGCATTGGGTAGGTGTTGGTATCTGGATTATCCTGTACGGTTACCCCAGGAAAATCATTTAGAAGTCTGCGAACATCAGCTTCGGTAAAATCAGTTTCGAATTCAAGATTTACAGATTCACTATGGCCTCCCACAACCGGAATACGAATGGCGGTAGCGGTTACTGAAACTGAATCATCACCTAAAATCTTTTTGGTTTCGTTAGTAAGCTTCATTTCTTCTTTGGTGTATCCATTATCCTGAAATACATCGCAGTGTGGTAAAGCATTACGGTGAATAGGGTAAGGATATGCCATCTCACCTTCTTTACCTGCGTATTCGTTTTCTAATTGTTGTACTGCTTTAACGCCAGTACCTGTAATCGACTGATATGTTGAAATCACTGCACGTTTGATTTTATATTTATCATGCAATGGTTTTAAAGCCATTAATAACTGAATGGTTGAACAGTTAGGATTGGCAATAATTTTATCTTCTTTTGTTAATTCTGAAGCATTTATTTCTGGAATCACCAACTTCTTTGAAGGATCCATTCTCCATGCTGAAGAATTATCGATAACAGTCGTACCGTTTTCAGCAAATTTTGGTGCCCATTCTAAAGAAGTATCGCCTCCTGCCGAGAAAATAGCGATCTCTGGTTTAGCAGCAACAGCATCAGCAAGACTAATAATCGAGTATTCTTTATCTTTATAGCTTACTTTTTTTCCAACAGATTTTTCTGAAGCCACCGGTAATAATTCGGTGATTGGAAAATCTCTTTCAGCTAGTACTTTTAACATAACCTGCCCTACCATTCCGGTAGCGCCAACAACTGCTACTTTCATTATTTATCAATTTTATCTGCCTTCGCAGATGGTTTTAGTAATTAATTAAGATGTTATTACAAATGTATCATAGCTGTTGGGATCTATCGATCTATTACGATAATTTTTTAAGGTTAAATGAAGTTTTTAAACGTATTTGTAGTTTTTGTTAAAAAAAAGACCCCTCTTAAATAGAGGGGTTTGATTATACATATTGCTACTTAAAATGTGCAGTATAGCGGTGCACTTATTGTTGAAATACTACTGAGGAGTAGTACCGTTTTGTTTTTTCAATTCGTCCCTAATTTGGGCTAAAAGCTCTTCCTGTGAAGGCCCTTTTGGAGCAGCAACAGGTTTTGGATCTTCTTTTATCTTTGTTTTTTCGTAAGCTCTTAAAAACAAAAATATGAAAATTGCAACGATTAGAAAATTTATAATCGCCTGGATAAGATTACCATAAGTGAGTACTGCAGCTTTAGCTTCTCTTGCAGCATCCAAATTAGCGTAGGTTTGCCCGTCTAGAGCAATAAACTTTCTTGTAAAATCTCTACCTCCCGTAAGTACGCCAATAATTGGGGTAATTACATCTTTAACAACAGAATCTACAATGGTTTTAAAAGCAGCACCAATTACAACGGCTGTAGCCAATGCAACGATATCCCCCTTCATTATAAATTTCTTAAAATCGGAATACAAACTCATTATTATAGTTTTAGGTATTACGATATTACAGAAAAAATAAATAAGAATTTATTCTATTATGTGTCTTTTAACTCTCTGGGAGATAGCGGTTACGAGCTCGTAAGAAATAGTGCCAGCTTTATTCGCAAATTTTTCAGCGCTTCTTTCTTTTCCGAAGAAAATTGCTTCATCGCCTTCTTTGCAATTGATATCAGTTACATCGACCATCAGCATATCCATACATACATTACCAATAATTGGCGCTTCTTTACCATTAATTAAAACTGAAGTTTTCTCTTTGCCATAGATCCTGCTAATGCCGTCGGCATGGCCAAGCGGTAAGGTTGCCGTTGTGGTATCTCTTTTGGCAATGTAACCACGATTGTACCCAACGCTTTCCCCTTCTTTAATACGATGAATTTGAGAAATAATTGTTTTGAGTGTAGCAACAGGTTTTAGATTAGAATCATGCTTGGTAGAATTACCGTAGCCATAAAGACCTATGCCACTTCTAACCATATCGAAGCTAGCTTCAGGGTAATTTAGAATTCCGGAAGTATTGCAGAGATGTCGTATAATTTTGTGATCAAAAGCTGCAATTATTTTTTCTGAAGTGGCTATAAAATTTACAATCTGAGATTTTGTAAAATCTCTTAAAGCCATATCCTCGCTTGCCGCAAGGTGAGAATACATACCTACCAGTTTTATGGCTGAAGTATTTTGGAAAACTGAAATAACTTCATCTATATCCGCGGGATCAAAACCAAGACGATTTAAACCTGTATTTATATTTATATGGACAGCATAATCTTCAAGATTAAGCTTTTCTGCTGTAACAATAAATTCTTTTAGAATATGTAAACTATATAAACTGGGCGTAAGACAATGATCAATTAATGTTTTGAAACTATGCGTTTGCGGGTGAAGCACCAATACCGGCTTTGTGATTCCACCAACTCTAATGGTTTCTCCTTCTTTGGTATAAGCTACCGCAAAATGATCGACACCAATTTTTTCCAATCTCTTCGCAATAGCAACCGAATCGCTTCCGTAGGCAAAAGCTTTTACCACACCAAGCATTTTTATACCTGGCGTAATTTTAGATCTTAAATATTGGTAATTATGTTCTAAAGAATTTAGATCGATTTCAAGAATAGTCTCCTGAGCTTTAGGCATTTTTTTCTTTTAAATTGGGCTTAACTTCTTCCGCTTCCTTCACTTCAAGTTTTCTAATTTTTTCATTCTTCATTGCTCGGTAATACGCAGCTCTACTTAACGGCTCATATTCTTCGGTTTCACCAAGAAAAACTAAATCATCACTAACCGCTTTTCTAAAACTATATTGTGCAAGATTTCCGGTGCGGGTGCAAACAGCGTGGACTTTAGTTACATATTCTGCAGTGGCCATAAGGTTAGGCATTGGGCCAAATGGATTTCCTTTAAAATCCATATCTAGACCTGCTACCACCACGCGAATTCCGCGGTTCGCAAGATCGTTACAAACCGTTACAATCTCATCATCAAAAAACTGAGCTTCATCGATTCCTACAACTTCGCAACCATCTGCAAGTAACCTTATGTTAGAAGCAGATGGAACAGGTGTAGATCTAATTTCGTTAGCATCATGAGAGACAACCATTTCCTCGTCGTATCGAGTATCGATCGCCGGTTTAAAGATTTCTACTTTTTGTTTTGCAAATTGGGCTCGCTTAAGGCGACGGATTAGTTCCTCGGTCTTTCCGGAGAACATACTACCGCAAATAACCTCTATCCAGCCAAATTGCTCTTCGTGATTTACTGTATTTTCGAGAAACATTTTGTAATTTTCAGATCGAAATGGGAAACAACCTCTTTATCTATAAAGGTGGAACAAATTTATTAAAAATCCAACCCTGTAAGTAGGGCTAATCACTAAAGTTATGAAGAAGAAAATAGAAGCTGAATTGAAAAAGCTGGCACAAAACATACTTGATGGAGATGCAGAAAAGCATGTGGATCAGCTGAAGCAGGAGGCTAAAGTTCTTTATGAAAAACTTACAATATTACAATTTACATTTTCGAATTTAGAGGAGGATCAACCTAAAGAGCAGCAGGCTCCTGTAGCAACAGTAAGTTATGCCGATGATACTTCTGCTCCCTCAAAACCGCAAGCTTCAAGAACGCAATCACAAACTACAAATAGAGAAGGCAACTACTATGTGCCAGACGGGACAGAGTTTAATGATAGCGATGCTATAACCGAACCTGCTACGGAAAAAATTAAAGATATCGTTGCCCAGATGCCACCAGAAACCGAAGGTTTGGATCGCTTAATGCAGGCAATTAACGAAGACTGGTCTAATATAAAACCTGAATTAGAGGAGCATCCAGATCCCAATTGGCCAACATCTGAAAAGACCACAGAACCAGAAGTTAAACCTGAGGAACCAGAAACTCCAATAGCACCAGAAATTCCTGAAGAGCATTTTGCTGAACCACCAGTATTTGAACCAAAGGAAGAAGAGAAAAGTGCTAAGCCAGAACCTGAAGAAACTCCAAAACCTAAGCAAGAAGAGCCGAAATTATTTGATGAGGTTGAACCTGAAAAACCAGAAGAATCTGACGCCGGTGATTTTAGACAAATAGGAGTAGATTATGATAATCTTCCAGATTTTGAGCCGCTGAATAATAAACAAGGATCAAATCGTCCAAAATCGATAAACGATCGCTTAAAAAGCGGAATTAGTATTGGTCTTAATGATCGGTTGGCCTATATCAAACATCTTTTTAATGGTGATGCTGCAGATTATAACCGAGTGTTATCCCAGTTAAATACATTTAGCGATTTTACCGAAGCTTATAAATTTATTCAGATGGTGGTAAAGCCAGACTATAATAATTGGGAAGGAAAAGAACAGTACGAAGATCGATTTGTACAGGTAATAGCAAACAAATTTCAACAGTAATTTATGGGAAAACTTTTTTTGGTTCCCACTCCAATAGGAAATCTTGAAGACATTACTTTTAGAGCCATCAGGGTTTTAAAAGAAGTAGATTTAATTCTTGCAGAGGATACCCGAAATAGTGGTAAGCTTTTAAAGCATTTTGATATTTCTACACCCATGCATAGTCACCATATGCATAATGAGCATAAGACAGTAGAAAACTTAGTAGCAAGATTGCAAGCCGGCGAAACTTTTGCTTTAATAAGCGATGCGGGAACACCGGCAATTTCAGACCCCGGGTTTTTATTAACTCGTGCTTGTGTTGAAGCAGGGATAGAAGTCGATTGTCTTCCCGGGGCTACAGCTTTTGTGCCAGCATTGGTTAATAGTGGTTTGCCTAATGATAAGTTTATATTCGAAGGGTTTTTACCAGTCAAAAAAGGGCGGCAAACGCGATTAAAGATTTTGGCAGAAGAAACTAGAACCATGATTTTCTACGAATCTCCGCACAAATTAATTAAAACACTCAATCATTTTTCTGAATATTTTGGTGCCGATCGGCAGGTTTCTGTTTCCAGAGAAATTACAAAACTTCACGAAGAAACTATAAGAGGTACTGCGGAAGAGGTTTTGAAACATTATACTCAAAAACCACCAAAAGGGGAAATCGTAATCATTGTAGCCGGCAAAAAATAATGCAGGATTTATTAAATGAAATACGCAGCTGTACGGTTTGTAAAGAGCATTTGCCTTTAGGACCTCGCCCAATTATTGAAGCGGTCGAGGGATCTAAAATCATATTAATTAGTCAGGCGCCAGGAAGAGTCGTTCATCAGTCGGGTGTTGCATGGAACGACCAAAGTGGTAAAAAGCTAAGAGATTGGTTGGGAGTAGATGAAAAAACCTTTTACAATCCGTCCAATTTTGCCGTTTTACCTATGGGTTTTTGCTATCCCGGAAAAGGCAAAACAGGAGATTTGCCACCAAGAAAAGAATGTGCTCCACTTTGGCATCATCAGGTATTTGAAAAGTTGGAAAATGTAAAGCTGAAAATTCTAATAGGTTCTTATGCGAGCAAATACTACTTACCCAAGTCGAAGCATAAAAATCTAACGCAAAAAGTAGCTAATTTCGAAGAGTTTATGCCAGAGTATTTACCTTTGCCGCACCCTTCGCCAGTCAATCGATTTTGGCGAATGAAGAATCCATGGTTCGAAGAAAGTATGATTCCCGAAGTTCAAAAAATAGTTCAGGAGATTTTATAAAAAAAAGTGCTATTCTTTTATAGAATAGCACTTCAGGCTTAATTCAAAATAATATAATTATTTCTCTAACTCTTTTAGAACTTTCATAGAGTCCTTTGCATTAGACAGTTCTGCAAGTTCTGCGGCTGTCTTATTTTCTTTATCAGATTTTAAAGAGATATCTGCTCCTTTTTCAATTAAAAGCGATAAAATTTCAGCTTTATTATAACGAGCTGCGTACATCGCGGGAGTTCTTCCTAAAGACTTTTGATTAATGTCTTCTCCTAATTCGATAAGTTGTTCTACCATATCGTAATTTCCGGAAACGATTGCTTTACAAAAAGAATTTAAGTTTGTTGCGGCTAAACTTTCGATAGAAAATTTTGCTGGGTCTTTTGGATCGATGTCGATTGCAGCTGCATTAGCGAATCCGAAATTAAGTACTAAAGCTAAGGCTAAGGTAAACGTTGATTTTCTCATGATGAATGATTTTAATGATTGATAATATTGTTTACCTAAAAGACGCGCGAAAATCTAGAATGTTACAGATTATAAATAAAATTCTTTTTATTTATGAATATTTTAATATTTGAAGGATGATTTGATAATACTATCAAATAGATGCTAGAAGGCTTCGCTTGTAGAAATAAGAGAACAGACTAAAAGCAATCTCGAAAATTGTTGATGTAATAGTAATTTTATTTGCTTTTCACTAGCAAATTAAAGGGTGAGTCTAAAATGATATATCAATACCTAACAGCTAATAATTTTAAAAAATTAAGGCTGGATATTGAAAAAAGTAGCTGAAAAGTTTAATTATTTGAGGTTTTCACAGTCAGTTAAAACTAGGAGAAAAGTTTAATATTGAAAAACTTCAAAAATTGAATTTAGAATATGATAAGCTGATAGCTGAACGCTAAAAAGTTCAAAAATTTACTCCGACAAACTCAAATTTCTTTCCGCTAAATAAACCTTTATCTGATAACTTAAGATCTGGTATGACGAGCAAAGCCATAAAGGACAAGGTCATAAAAGGAGCTTTTAGGGAGCTTCCTAAATCCTTAGCCATTTGGTCTATCTCTTCATATAATTTTCCTGTTTCCCAACCATCTTTATCGCTTATGATTCCGGCTACTGGTAGCGGTAGTGATTTTTGATTTTCGCCATTTACAGCACAAATTCCGCCTTTATTTTTGATGATAAGGTTCACCGCATTACAAATTTCTTCATCTGAAGTTCCAACCACAATAATATTGTGAGAATCGTGCCCAACTGAGCTGGCAATTGCGCCTTTTTTTAATCCAAAATTTTTGATGAATGCAACTGAAGGCGCTTTATCTTCGTAACGATTTACGACAGAAATTTTTAAAATATCATCATCGATATTCGAAGAAAGTGAGCCATCTTTTAAAATCGCTTTTGCTTCAATTTCATTAGAAATCAATTCGCCATCTAATGCTTCAATCACTCTCACATCTTCAGCGTCTGTTTTCAGCTTAAAATCTTCACTATTCTTTTCAGAAATATTAAAATTATTGGGTGTAGAAAAATGAACTGAAGCGATATCAGAATGGCCATTTTCGGCTACAATTTTTCCGTCGATATACGTTTTTAGAACATTAAAATCGGTCAGGTTTTCCACTAAAATAAAGTCGGCTGCATCTCCTTCTTTCAGCAAACCAACGTTCAAATTATAATGTTTAACAGGATTTATACAAGCCGCCTGTAAAACTTTAAAAACATCGATTCCTTTAGCTACCGCACGCTGGCAAAGCTGATTAATATGGCCTAAAACCAAATCGTCGGGATGTTTATCATCAGAACAAAACATCATATGTTCATAATGCTCCGGCAATAGGTCGATAAGTGCTTCAAAATTTTTAGCAGCGCTACCTTCACGTACCAAAATTTTCATTCCCAAGGCAAGTTTTTCTGCAGCTTCCTCGTAAGTAAAACACTCGTGATCTGTGCTAATTCCTGAATTTATATATTTTTCTGCATCTTTTCCTAGCAATCCGGGAGCATGCCCATCTACCGGTTTATTAAAATGCTGCGCCCATTTGATCTTTTCAAGTACTTCAGGGTCATCATGTAAAACTCCGGGATAATTCATCATTTCCGCCAGGTAAAAAATGTCTGGAGATTGCATCAACTCTTTAATCGCTTCTGCATTAATTGTTGCACCAGCGGTTTCAAAAGCAGTTGCAGGAACACAACTTGGAGCACCAAAATGAAATTTTAATGGCACTTTTTTACCATTTTCAATCATAAAATTTACGCCATCAATTCCCAGCACATTGGCAATTTCGTGTGGGTCTGAAACCGTAGCGACCGTTCCATGAATGGTAGCGACTTTTGCAAATTCAGACGGTACTAACATCGAACTTTCAATATGAATATGCGCATCGATAAATCCCGGCATTATAAACTGTCTTTCGTTATGCTGAGATTCTTTAATTTCGACAATCTTCTTATTTTCTATGATAACTTCCGCAGGGAAAATTCGGCGGTTTTCGATATCAACAAGTTGGCCTTTAACGCTCTTCATTCTGAAAAATTTGAGTGTCGAAAAGTAACAAATTAAATCGGGAACTTTTATTTTAGTAGTCAATTAAACACGCAACCAAAAATCGAAATATGAATCTTCAGGAATATTTAGAACAGGTAAAATCGAATCCAAAAACCTCCAATTTCGATCAAACTATAGCTTTAATTGATGAATATTATCAATTTACGCCAGCTGCCTTTAAAAATGGAGCGGTTTATAATGAAGCCGGAAGCAATAACGGAAGCTGTAAAATTTTCGCTTTAGGATTGCTGAAGGATTTAAATGAAGAAACTACTTTGGCGCTTTTTGGAAAACATTATTTTGACGATGTTCTGAAACATCCTGAAGGAGAGGGACATCAAAACATTCGGAATTTTATGAAGAGCGGTTGGAGCGGGATTGCCTTTAATACCGAAGCTTTACAGCCTAAAAAGTAAGATCTTTTCGTATTTTTGAAGCGAAATTGGAGATTTTAAGTCCCTATTTTTTACCCGTGAAACCTTCATGTGGAAACCGAATTTTGTGAATAGATAAATGCTGATGAATACGCGCTGGACCATAAAACCAAATCCTAATCCTGAAACTGTAAACACCTTGATGCAATCACTTGGCGTTGGGAAACCTGTTGCCCGATTGCTTGCACAACGTGATATTACAAGTTTCGAAGAAGCTAAAAAGTTCTTTCGTCCAAGACTTGCCGATCTGCATGATCCCTATTTGATGAAAGATATGGATAAAGCGGTGGCCAGGATAGAACAAGCTTTAGCCGAAGGTGAAAATATAATGGTATATGGCGATTATGATGTAGACGGTACGACCAGCGTAGCTTTGATGTCTTCGTATCTAAAAACATTGTATCCTAATGTAGCTACTTATATTCCAGATCGTTATGCAGAAGGTTACGGAGTTTCTTATATGGGAATCGATTTTGCGGCCGATAATGATATCAGTTTAATTATCGCTTTGGATTGCGGGATAAAAGCCATCGATAAAGTCGCTTACGCCAAGGAAAAAGGAATTGATTTTGTGATTTGCGATCACCACCGTCCTGGGGCGAAAATCCCTGAAGCGGTTGCTGTGCTCGATCCAAAACGAGAGGATTGCGATTATCCTTACAAAGAATTATGCGGTTGCGGTGTTGGTTTCAAATTGATCCAGGCAATGGCATCAAAACGAGGCGATACCATACAGGCATTATTGCCGTATCTGGATTTGGTCGCCACCGCTATTGGTGCCGATATTGTACCTATTACCGGAGAAAATCGAATTTTAGCGTACCATGGTTTGCATGTAATTAACGTAGCGCCGAGAGCTGGTTTCAAAGCAATTTTGAGTCAGATTAAAAAAGAAGTCATCACCATCACCGATGTGGTTTTTGTAGTGGCACCAAGAATTAATGCCGCCGGAAGAATGAAACACGGTCTACATGCGGTGGAGTTGCTTACAGAAGAAGATGAAACCCAGGCAGAACATTTTGCTTCGGAAATAGAATCGCACAATTCTACCCGAAAAGATACCGACAAAGCGATTACAGCAGAAGCTTTAGATCAAATTGAAGAATTAAAAGAGCAGGAACGATTAAGTACGGTAGTTTATGCGGAACATTGGCATAAAGGCGTGATAGGAATCGTAGCAAGCCGACTTACCGAAACCTATTATCGCCCCACCTTAGTATTTACAAAAAGTGGCGATAAGCTGGCAGCTTCAGCACGATCGGTAAAAGGATTTGATGTTTACAATGCTTTGGAAGCCTGCCAGGAACACATCGAACAATTTGGCGGACACATGTATGCTGCGGGTTTAACGATCAAAGAAGAAGAATACGATAACTTTAAAAGAAAGTTTGAAGAGGTGGTTACTGAAACTATCGATAGAAAATTACTGACTCCTGAAATTTCTATAGATGCTGAAATAGAATTAGATGAAATCACACCGAAATTCTGGAGAATCCTGAAACAATTTGCGCCTTTTGGTCCCGGCAATATGTCTCCGGTTTTTATGTCTAGAAATTTAACTGATTCTGGTTTTGGAAAATGTGTAGGGAATGAAGAAGCGCATTTAAAATGCCGGGTATCACAAGTGGATAATAAATCTTCCTTCAATGTGATTGGTTTTAACCTCGGAAAAAAAATCGACTGCATTCAAAATAAAAAGCCGTTTAGCGCAGTATATTCTGTAGATGAAAATGAATGGAATGGTAATGTTTCTTTACAATTGAAGTTGAAGGATTTAAAAGAAGTTTAGAAGCTTGAATTGAGATTTTAGATCGCCTTGCTGTTAGATCTTAGAATCTAGACTAGAGAAAAGAGATTCAAGGATTTATTTTGAATTGTGAATTGTGAATTTTGATTTGGATTCGGGAGAAAAGAATCATGAGTCAAGAAGCAGAACAATTCACTTCTAATTATTTTGAATATAAATGCTGAATTGTAAACCTGCGCCACCGTCATGCTGAACTTGTTTCAGTATCTCATCAGAATAATACTAAAAATTTCAGATGAAACAAAAGGCTTAGAGCTAACTCAAATTCGTCATTTTTCAACTGAAATTTTTTCAACCGAAAACCTAAGCATAATGAGATCCCGGATCTCCGTCCGGGATGACGAAAATTCCCGAAAGATGTTTCTTATTCAAAGGAAAACGCTAAAGAAATAATGTAAACTTTTGACTAAAGACTTTAGCAAAAGCAAACAAAACTCATAACTATTTAGACTGATTTTAAATAATATTCTTATATTTGAGATAAATGCACTCAAAGTATGGAGGACGTCGACATTATTTATCATAATAATACCGGGATTTCTTTTAAGTGGAAAAGCGGAATTGCTAATGCTGGTGAAAAACGAATTCAACTCGTATTTAAGGATATGGGTTTTTATCTTTCTCCTGAAGAAGTGAATGTGTTTTCCAAAAATATCAGAGTAGCAAAGAATAATAAAACAAACTGTAAGCAGTGCCCTCATTCTGAATTATGTGAGCGTAAAATCTTACTAAAATCTCCGCTCAAAAAAATGGATTTTGTTGTAAATGCTTTCGAACTCAATGAAATCTGCGATCTGGTAGAAGGAACGATTTTTAAAATGAAACTTCATAATTATGTAGAGCTTGTCTCGAGAAATTAGCAGTTAGAACTGAGATATGAGATTTTAGAATATAGACTGAAGAAAATAGATTCAAGAATTTATTTTGAATTATAAACCTGCATTACCGTCATGCTGAACTTGTTTCAGCATCTCATCCTGATGAGTAGAATTAGTTTTCAAAATATCGATTTTGATCATTTTTGGATTGATTTTTTTTGATAACTGTTTATGCACTACAGTCCGTCCGGCGTACTGTTTCAGCATCTGATGGTTAGAGTTGAGAGATAAGATTTTAGACCGCTTTGCTGTTAGATGTTATAATCTAGTTGTTTGGATGTTGAATTTTAAATGCTGAATATGAGTTGAACTCGGCAGTCAGGAATCAAGAGTCAAGATTCTATGATTTTAGCGTCTATTTTTTTGCTGAATATTGATAGCCGAAAGCTCTTTTCTGTAAACTATTAACCGTTAACGGGATGTTTTTTTAAATACAATTCATTTCCATCAAATTCTGCGTAGGTGTAGAAATTAATCCAATCGCCAGTGTTAATGTATTTTGAATCTTCTTTCAGTTTAATTTCCATTGGTAAATGGCGATGGCCGAAAAGGAAGTAATCGTAATGTTTTGTTTCGAGTTTTCGCTTGCAATATTGCACCAACCACTCATTATCTTCTCCTAAGAATTTAGCATCATCGTCTCCAGAAATCAGTTTATTTTTTACTGAAAAATACTGCGCAAGCGGCACGCCGATATCAGGATGTAACCATCGGTAAAGCCATTTTGAAAACGGATTGGTAAACACTTTTTTCATGCGTTTATAGCCTTTGTCACCAGGGCCAAGTCCGTCACCATGACCAATTAAGAATGTCTTTTGGTTGAATTCAAACTCCTGTGGTTTTCGGAAAGTTGGAATATTAAGTTCTTCTTCAAAATAATTTTCCATCCATAAATCGTGGTTTCCAACGAAAAAATAAATCGGAATCCCACTATCTTTAATTTCAGCGAGTTTCCCTAAAACCCGAACAAATCCTTTTGGTACAGCATGTTTATATTCAAACCAAAAATCGAATAGATCGCCTAGTAAAAAAATAGCCGCTGCATCTTCTTTAATTTCATCCAGCCATTTAACGAATATCGCTTCGCGTACTTTGCTGGCTTCTTTGGTGGGAGCACCTAAATGATTATCACTAGAGAAGTAAACTTTTTTACCGTTAGGAAGTTGCATACGATGAAATATAAATCTAATATACTTATTTCTACAAAGATGTTTTGCGTTAGGGATAGTAGCGGCATCCTTTTTTATTTGCCAGTCCGCATCTCTAAATGTTAAGAACATATTTAAAATGCAAATAAAAAAGATAGAGCGTATAGCCCGACCCGACAGGGGAACGCCCTAATTATCGCTAGCGTACCACTCGGCGAAACTAGTTTCAGTCTCCTGAAGTTTTAACGAATGTAGTTTAATATGATCTGGTAAGTGTTTGCTTATTTTTTGAGAAAAATCGATTACCATATTTTCACTGGTGGGTTGATATTCTACTAAAATCACGTGATGACCACGATCTTTTAATTCTTTCGCCAGTTCTATATGTGGTGTATTTTTATTGAAAACTGTGGCATGATCAAACTGGTCTACAATTTCTGACTTTACGATCTTTTTTAAGTCGCCAAAATCGATTACCATTCCGTACTTCACATTATCAGTATCGCTAATTGGTTCTCCAATAACGGTTACACTAAGTTTGTAACTATGGCCATGGACGTTGCGACATTTACCGTCGTAGCCATAAAGTGCGTGTCCTGTTTCAAAAGAAAATTGTTTGGTAATCCTGATTTTTGCCATACCGAAATTTTAAGTCTGCCGTATATAATTTGGTTTTCCCTAAAATTTTTAAAGCTGAAATTATGAAAAATTGCTTCGGAAACTTTTCGGGAAATTTTAGTGCAAAGGTATTAAAAGTGTATTCAAAATAGAATAATAAGCCTTTAGCATTTTTTTAATTCGGATTATTTCATTTAACTTTGAGAGAGTAAACTTTAGGGGTGCCAATTGATTTTGGCTGAGACAAACCCTTTGAACCTGATTCAGATTAGCATCTGCGAAGGGAAAAGTTAGAAAATTTTGTATCTAGTTTATCTAAAATAGGGGTGAATTTTATACAATATTACTTTTCTTCAAAGACTATCCTCTTTGGTTTACGGCTATTAAAATCGAAACGATATGATAACTGTAAACGTCAACAACCAAAATCATTCTTTTAAAGAACCCGTAAAACTTCTTGAGCTTTTGGAGCAATTGAATATTCAAGCTTCGGGAGTTGCTGTTGCGATCAACAACGAAATTATTTCTAAACTAAAGTGGGAACATACGCTATTGGAAGAAGGTAATAAGGTCTTGGTGATTCGTGCTACGCAAGGTGGTTGATTTACAGATTATAGCAATCAAATTAACAAATATCAACTATAACCCGTAAAGCATGAAACCTAACCAATTACCGAGGGAAGAAGCCATCAGTAGAGCGCCTTTCCCAAATTCAGAAAAAATTTATGTAAAAGGACAACTGCATGAAAATGTAAATGTCCCAATGCGAAAAATTAACCTTGAAGATACCGTCGATAAATTTAACGGTACCAAAACTGCTAACGATTCTGTTTTGGTCTACGACACCAGTGGCCCTTTTACCGATCCCAATATTGAAATTGATGTGCGTCAGGGTTTAAAACCCATCCGTCAGCAATGGATTTCAGGTAGGGAAGATGTAGAGCAATTGAGTGGACTTTCTTCAGAATATGGAAGAGAGCGAGAAGAGAATGAAAAGTTAGATGAACTTCGGTTTAAAAGAATTCGGAAACCTTTAAAAGCAAAACCGGGACAAAATGTTACCCAAATGCATTATGCACGTAAAGGAATAATTACTCCTGAAATGGAATTTATTGCTATTCGTGAAAATCAGAAACTTCAGGAAATCAATCAAATTACTCAGCAACATCCGGGCGAAAGTTTTGGAGCCAGTATTCCAAAAGTAATTACACCAGAATTTGTTCGAGAAGAAGTCGCTAAAGGACGTGCGATTATACCAAGTAATATTAATCACCCTGAAAGTGAACCGATGATTGTAGGTCGAAATTTCCTGGTGAAAATCAATGCCAATATTGGGAATTCTGCCGTAAGTTCTTCTATTGAAGAAGAAGTAGAAAAAGCAGTTTGGGCTTGCCGTTGGGGAGCCGATACCATAATGGATCTTTCTACCGGAAAAAACATTCATGAAACCCGAGAATGGATTCTTCGGAATTCTCCCGTGCCTATTGGTACGGTTCCTATTTACCAGGCCTTAGAAAAAGTAAACGGAAAAGCAGAAAATCTTACCTGGGAAATTTTTAGAGATACCTTAATTGAACAAGCAGAACAAGGGGTAGATTATTTTACCATTCACGCCGGGGTTCGTTTAAAATATATACCACATACCGCAAAACGAGTTACAGGAATCGTTTCTCGAGGAGGATCAATTATGGCAAAATGGTGTTTAGCGCATCATCAAGAAAGTTTTTTATATACGCACTTTGAGGATATTTGTGAAATCACGAAAGCCTACGATGTCGCTTTCTCTCTCGGCGATGGATTACGTCCCGGTAGTATTGCAGATGCAAATGATTATGCACAGTTTGCCGAATTAGAAACCCTTGGCGAACTAACCAAAATCGCTTGGAAGCACGACATACAATGCTTTATCGAAGGTCCAGGGCATATCCCAATGCATATGATTAAAGAAAATATGGATAAGCAGTTGGAAGAATGTGGCGAAGCTCCATTTTACACACTTGGACCATTAACCACAGATATTGCGCCGGGTTACGACCATATTACCAGTGGAATTGGCGCTGCAATGATTGGTTGGTACGGTTGCGCGATGTTGTGTTACGTAACACCAAAAGAACATTTAGGCTTACCTAATAAAGAAGATGTAAAAGAAGGTGTAATTACATATAAAATTGCTGCCCATGCCGCAGATTTAGCGAAAGGACATCCGGGAGCGCAACATCGTGATGATGCGATGAGTAAAGCAAGATTCGAATTCCGTTGGGAAGATCAATTCAATTTAGCGCTAGATCCAGATACTGCCAGAGCGTATCACGATGAGACCTTACCTTCAGATAATGCAAAAGTGGCTCATTTCTGTTCGATGTGTGGTCCTAATTTCTGCTCGATGAAAATTACACAAGATGTGCGGAATTACGCCAAGGAAAACGGACTCGACAGCGAAGAAGCCATTATCAAAGGAATGGAAGAAAAATCGGAAGAGTTTAAGAAAAAAGGAAGCGAAGTTTATTTATAATCACTTAATAATTAAATAGTTAGTAATTATAAAATATGGGCGTCACCCTGAACTTGACTCAGGGTCTCATCCTGATGATGTTTTTAAATGCGGTATGAGATTCCGGATCTCCCGGTAGCTATCGGGGCGGAATGACGGAACTAATAAATAGTACAACATAAGAATATCAAAATTTAATTTGAAATAATGCTGATTGTAATTTCTACGGAAAAGTTTATCGAAAATGAAGAATTTCAACTGAAATCTATGCTTGATGAAGGTTTAGAAGTTCTTCATATTCGTAAGCCTAATGTTTCTTTTGAAGCGCTAAAAACGTGGCTAGAAAAGTTTGATCCTCAACATCGTTCTAAAATGGTATTGCATCAGCATCATAAATTAGCGCAGGAATTTGATTTAAAAGGTATTCATCTAACAGAATATTTCAGAACCAATTTAGCTGAAAATATAGAAGATTATGTGAACTCTTTTCAGCAAAAGAAATTTACAGTAAGTACATCGGTGCATCAAAAAGAAATGCTTTCAGAATCTATCATTTTTGATTACTGTTTCTTAAGTCCGGTGTTTAACTCGATTTCAAAAGCAGCTTATCCGGGTAAAAAGTTTCAGGTAAATGAACTTCAGCAAAAAGTGATTGCGCTTGGTGGTATTGATTCAGAAAAGATTTCAGCAATTAAGCAGAAGGGATTTAGCGGCGCTGCCGTGCTTGGAGCGGTTTGGATGCAGGAAAACCCAACAAATAGTTTTATTAAAATTCAGCAAGAATATGAATCAGTTTTCAACTAAAAATTCAGTCGGTTTGCAACAAGAAATTTCTTGCTTGCATTACATCTCTCAGGGAGAAAATACTAAAGCACATTTAGAAAATATAGAGCGTGTGTTACAGGCCGGCGGAAATTGGATTCAGTTACGCTTAAAAGAAACTTCAGCAAAAAAAGTATTGGAAACCGCAATTGCTGCTCGAGAAATGTGCTCAGCTTATCAAGCAAAACTGATTATAAACGATCACGTAGAAGTTGCAAAAACCTGTAATGCCGATGGCGTTCATTTGGGTCAGGAAGATATTGATGTTTTAGAAGCGCGCCGAATTTTAGGAGAAGATAAAATTATTGGCGGTACCGCAAATACGTTGCAACATTGTTTGGATCATCTTCAAAACGGAGTCGATTATATTGGTTTGGGGCCGTTGAGGTTTACGTCAACTAAAAAGAAACTGAGCCCTGTGTTAGGTTTTTCAGGTTATCAAGATGTATTGAAGCGATATTCAGAGCATCAAAAAACTGTTCCGATTATTGCCATTGGCGGAATTGTATTTAACGATATCGAAAAACTTCAAAAAATTGGATTAAACGGAATCGCCGTTTCTGGTTTATTAACGCATTCGGAAAAACCAGACCAAGAAATTCAGCAGATTTTAAATCGCTTTTATGTTAGAAGTTAGACTTGAGAAAATACGATGATGTGGTAGAGGTTAGAATTTAGACAATAGAAAATAGACAATTTGATGATTTGCTAATGTGCTGATTTTAAAATGAATTGGATCGAATCAGGAATCAAGGCAAAATGATTTTAAAAGTTGAATGATAGAGATTACGGCCTATCGAAGATTGTTCGCAGAAATGGTAGTGAAAGGAGCGTTTAAATTTTAGGCTGTTTGAACCCGATGGATATCGGGTGAGTTCCTAAAATTTAGCTTCCGAACATACAATTCAGAGCAAGGTTCGTAAGCCTAGACTTTTTTGTTTCTTTTTTCGGCAATTAAAAAAAGAAAAGAACATCAATGGAAGTGAAATCGTTTTGCTGTTAGATCTTAGATATGAGATTTGAGAAAACAGATGAGAAATTATTTTGAATGTTAAATGTTGAATGAATAAAAAAGTGCCCTGATGAAAATTTCTCGTGAAATTTCAACTCGTTTTATTTCTCGCGTCATGCTGAACTTGATTCAGTATTTCACATTTTCTAGGGTGGGATTCCGGAGCAAGTCCGGAACGACGAACCCTAGCATCCTTAAATACTAAATTCAAATGGCTAATCGCTGAAGGCTAAAAGCTGACAGCTAAAAATCTAAAAATGGAAAAACTAAAAATAGCAGATAAAACCTTCGATTCTCGGTTATTTACGGGAACGGGTAAATTCAGTAATTCAAAACTAATGCGGGAAGCGGTTTTGGCTTCAGAAAGTGAGTTGGTTACCGTTGCGCTCAAAAGAGTAGAAGCTGGCAATACAGAAGATGATATGATTACCAACTTGTCGCACGAAAACTTAAGTTTATTGCCAAATACCTCTGGAGTTCGAGATGCTAAAGAAGCAGTTTTTGCGGCACAAATGGCGCGGGAAGCATTAGAAACCAATTGGGTAAAAGTCGAAATTCACCCCGATCCTAAGTACTTATTGCCCGATGCGATAGAAACCTTGAAAGCTTGTGAAGAATTGGTGAAATTAGGTTTTGTGGTGATGCCTTATATACACGCCGATCCGGTTTTGTGCAAACGCCTGGAAGATGTTGGCGCACAGTGCGTGATGCCTTTAGGCGCACCTATAGGAACCAATAAAGGATTAAAAACCTTCGATTTCTTAGAAATTATTATCGAGCAAAGCAATGTTCCGGTTATTGTAGATGCTGGTATAGGTGCTCCTTCTCACGCTGCTTTTGCGATGGAAATGGGAGCAGATGCAGTACTGGTAAACACGGCAATCGCGGTTTCTAAAAATCCTGTACAAATGGCAAAAGCATTTAAAATGGCGGTAGAATCTGGGCGAATGGCTTACGAAGCAAAACTTGCTGAAACCGGTCAACTTGCTGAAGCGAGTAGTCCACTAACACAATTTTTATATGAGTAGTTTTAAAACAGTTTTAGATGAATACAATTGGGATCTCGTTTTAGAAAGTATTCAGCAAAAAACAGCAATAGATGTAGAGCAAGCCTTAAGCGCAGCTAAACCCGATCTTGAAGATTTTAAGGCACTAATTTCTCCGGCAGCCAAACCTTATTTGGAACAGATGGCAATCAAAAGCAAACTTAGAACCAAGAAGCGTTTTGGGAATACGATGCAAATGTATGCGCCAATGTATCTCAGTAATGAGTGCCAAAATATTTGTACCTATTGCGGTTTTAGTTTAACCAATAAGATTCCGCGCCGAACCTTAACTGATGCTGAAATTTTAAAAGAAGCCGAATTTCTAAAAAATAAAGGGTATCAGCATATTTTGTTGGTAACAGGAGAAGCTAATAGCACGGTAGGAGTTGATTATTTGAGCAATGCAATTCGGTTATTAAAACCACATTTTGCGAATATTTCTATAGAAGTACAACCGCTCGATCAAGATGAATACGAGCGATTGGATAATGATGGTTTGTACGCTACTTTAGTGTATCAGGAGACCTATCATCGGGAAACTTACAAAACGCATCATCCAAAAGGAAAGAAATCGAATTTCGATTATCGTTTAGAAACTCCAGATAGATTAGGTAGAGCCGGAATTCATAAAATAGGACTTGGTGCGTTGTTCGGTTTAGAAGATTGGCGAGCCGATAGTTTTTTTACTGCGCTTCATCTTAAATATCTTCAGAAAACTTATTGGAAAACCAAGTATTCTATCTCTTTTCCAAGGTTACGACCTTTTAGCGGCGGATTAGAACCTAAAGTCGAAATGACCGATCCTGATTTATTGCAGTTGATTTGCGCCTACCGAATTTTAGATGAAGACGTAGAATTGTCGATCTCTACTCGCGAAGAAGAAAAATTTCGCGATCATATTGCACATTTAGGCATTACCTCAATGAGCGCCGAATCGAAAACCAACCCCGGTGGTTATGTAGTGGAAAAACAATCTTTAAAACAATTCGAAATTTCAGACGAGCGCAGCACCGAAGTGATTGCTGAAATGTTACTGAAAAACGGAATCGAACCGGTTTGGAAAGATTGGGAGAAGTTTTGAGATCCCCCTAACCCCCGAAGGGGGAATATTCAGATCTATTTTTTGTTTGGTGTCCTTAGTAAAAAATACTCGAAATAATGACCCATTTGAGTTGGCTAGAGTCGTTAGATAATAGCATATCATCGTATTAACACATTTTCAAATTGTCAAATTGACACATTTTCAAACTTCGTATCTAAAAATAGACTAATTTAGCTCGGTTTTTATAAAATTAGAATTGGTAGAAGAACTTTTTGAGCAGCTTGATTTTAAAGTAAATCAGCAATACGAGCAGATCATTGATGATCTACTTGAAAAGCAATATAGTATTATTGACGATTTTTTTGATACAGAAGAAATCAACCAACTTAGAAGGGCTTTACTAGCCAAGTACGAAGAAGATCAGTTCAAAAAATCGGCTATCGGAAATCGAATTAACGAACTCATCGAAAAAGCTATTCGGGGTGATTTTATTCTTTGGATGAACGAGGCAGAAGCTGGAGAAACCGAAAATATTTTCTTCCGTAAAATTACGAATCTTGTTTATTATCTAAACAGAACCTGTTTTATGGGCATTCTGCATAAAGAATTTCATTATGCGGTGTATCCAAAAGGCACCTTTTACAAGCGGCATCTCGATACTTTTCAGAACGATTCTCGCCGCAAACTTTCTATTGTGAGCTATTTGAACGATGATAGTTGGGAAAATGCTAATGGTGGCGAGCTGGTAATTTACAAAGAGGACGGTAGCGAAGAAATTATCTATCCATTGCCGGGAAGAATGGTGATTTTCGAAAGTCAGGTGCTGGAACACGAAGTCAAAGAAGTAAAAAATTCTGAACGCTTAAGCATTACAGGTTGGTTAAAAACAAGATAATTTTTTAGCGAATATCGTTTATATGGGCGTTGCCTTCGGCCGGGCTTTGCATTACAATATTTGGCTGCTCTCGCGCCAAACGATTTTCATTGCAATCCCTAACGCAGTTTTTACTAGCAGTTAATATTCTAAAAAAACGCGCTTAATTTTAGTATAGAAGGTTTAATTGCTATTTTCTAAACTTTTTATAGCATACAAGAATAACCAGAATGATCGCTAAAATCATCCAAAATCCATAACCACTAAGAAAGCTTAGGAATTCAAAAGTTTCCTCATGTTCAGGGAGAGTGCTTTGCATTATTTTCTACGTTTTCTCCTACGTTTTTGATCGAAAATGACAAGCGCTACAATCACAATCAAGATTACCAGATACCAAATATTTTCCGCGATAAAATCCGAAAGCTCAAAACCATATTGCTGAGTTTCGGATGCAGGTTTATCTTTAGGTAATTCAGGTTGTTGCAATAGCATCTTTCAATTTTAAATAAATGTAGAGAATTGCAATTTTCGAATAGCCAATAAAATGGTAATTTTTAGATAAGCTTCGGCTTAAAAAAATCTTGTTTAGTTCTTTAAAAAAATAATCGATAGATTTAGCCTGGTAAGAAACCAAGACCAATATCGTCTATGGCTAATCTCGAAATTTCTCTGCGTTCTTCGCTACCATTTTTTTGGAACACAACATCTTCAAGCAAGATTTGCATTTTGTAATATGTTTCAAATTATGTCTCTTCAATATCGTATACAGAAAGTGTTATGTTGCCCGAAATAACTTGCCATTGACTAATAAGCTTAGGAATTTCTAAGGGAACATCATTGCAAAAATTACTTGCAATTGATCTTTCATGAATATTAATATTACAAATGAGATCACTATCTGGTAAAGAAAAAGTTGTTTTAGCAGTAGTTAAATTTAATTCCTTTCTACCTGTCCCGGCGATGCTTAAGGTAATATCAGGATTTAGCGAGTCTAGTTTCTGGATTATTGAAAAGTCACCGCAACCGCTAACTTTTCCCACAAAATCTAATTCAAAAGGGAGTGTCACATCCTCTTCATCTTCCTTGGCACAATCAGAGAATAGCATTATCGAAAATAAAATGAGTAATGACTTTCTCATCTTTTCAGGTAATTTGTGAGGACAAAAGGAATTTTAGTTTCTTCGATATTTTAAAAAATATTTATAAACGAAGTAGAGTGCTAGCAATATTAAGATGTAAGGTGTGATATTACCTAAAAATGCTCCTATTTCGTAACCAAGTTCATAACCGGATTGTACTGTAGGATCTTTACTAACTAACTTCATGATTTAGATTTTTACTTATTTTATGATAGACTTTGAAAGTTATAAAGCCAATGACCAGGATTGGAATAATTAGTAACTAATGATTATTAAACTGAATTCCTATGTCTTACTCACTGGCGTGATTCACGGTGTAGTTTTTTCTTTTTAAAAAATTTAAATGCGAAATATCCTATAAGGACAATTATGAAAAACGGTATTGCATTTATGAGAAAATAAGCGGTATAATACCCCAGCATTTCTGCTTTATCGCCCAAAGTGTCTAATGATAAAAGTGTCATTCCTAATTTTTAAATTTAGAGAGTGCGTTTCTGGTAAAGTCAGATAACACCAATTCTCCACTAATAGCAGCATTCTCTATTAAGATGGTCGACCAGTTCTCTGTACCTTTCCACAAAAGCTTTTTCATTTCGAGTAGGGCATTGGGATTGTAAGATGCTAATTTTTCAGCAAATATCTCAATTTCCTTATCTAAATCTTTTATGGTTTCAAAAACTCGACCATAAAGACCTTTATCTTTTGCCCAATATGCCGTTTTCCACTCGTGTGCTGCAAGACTAAGTTCAGCCAGCCCGTCTACACCTATTTTTCGTTCTATGGCGGGAGCGATTACAAACGGGCCTATACCAATACTTAGTTCAGAAAGTTTGATGGCTGCTGCTTCTGTAGCCATAGCATAATCACAGGCAGCAATTAATCCAACGCCACCGCCTACTGTTTTACCCTGAATGCGACCGATAATTAATTTTTTGCAGTTACGCATCACATTTAAAACCTTCGCGAAACCAGAAAAAAACACTTTGCCCTGTTCCATATTTTCAACTGCCATTAATTCATCAAAAGAAGCGCCGGCGCAAAAGGCTTTTTCACCTTCAGACTTAAGAATGATCACTTTTACTTCAGCATTTTCAGAAAAATCTAAAATTGCTTTTTCCAAACGATCTAAAAGCACACCGGGAAAACTATTACTTGCGGGATGTCCAAATTCGATAATTCCTATACCATTTTCAGCTTTAGAAAATAGGCTTCCGTTTGCTCTTGTCGTGGTCATATTACGTGTTTTTTCAAAATTAAAGATTCTTAAAGTAAATACAAGTGAACCTTTAGTTAATAAAAGAGTTCCCATATTTGCAGATACGTTAATCAATTTTGTAAATTTCGGCATAGCAATTATTTTATGAGCGAAGAACTAGCACTAAATCTTAAGAAGGATATTGAGGATGTAAACGAGATTCCCGGAATTCACTCATTGCTAAATGTAATTAGCAGCACCTGTAAAATGAAGTTTGTTGCTGTAGCTAGAGTTACCGAAGATCGTTGGATTACTGCCGTTTCTAAAGATGATATTGAGTTTGGTTTACGACCAGGTGATGAGTTGGAAGTGGGTTCTACAATTTGTAACGAAATTCGAGAACATCACATTCCTGTGATAATCGATGATGTCGAGAATAATTTTATATTTAAAAATCATCACACACCAAAGCAATATGGCTTTAAAAGCTATATTTCGTATCCTATATTTCTTAGGGATGGATCTTTCTTTGGGACCTTATGTGCTCTAGATCCCAATCCTGCAAAATTGAATAACGAGCATATAAAAGGAATGTTTGAGCAGTATGCTGAGTTAATTTCTTTTCATTTAGAGTCGGTTCAAAAATTACAAAATGCTAGTAAACAACTACAGAAACAGCGAGAAGTAGCTGAGTTAAGAGAAACTTTTATCGCTATCTTAGGGCATGATCTAAGAAATCCTGTAGGAACGGCACGAATTTGTGCCGATATGCTGTTAAGTGCAAATCTACCGGAAGCCTCCAAGAAACAAGCAGAAATTATTAAATCGACGTCTTACCGGATGCAGAGTCTAATTGATAATCTTTTGGATTTTGCAAAAGGAAATTTGGGAGATGGTATCAATTTAAACCGCTCTAAAAATAACACTAAGCTTGAAAAAGAAATTCGTGAAGTAGTCGAAGAATTTAGAGCGCTGAATAAAGAAAATAAGATTACTACCGCAATATCAATTACCGAAACGGTTAATTGTGACAGCAGTCGGATTTCCCAATTATTTTCAAATTTATTGAGCAACGCCATTAAACATGGAACGTTAGAAGAAACCATCCAGGTAATTGTTTCTAATACTGAAAGTGAATTTAGTTTATCGGTGATTAATCAGGGAAAAACAATTCCTGAAGACTATCGAGCAGATTTGTTTAAGCCATTTTTTAAAAGCAAGGCACAAAGCAACGAAAATGGACTTGGCTTAGGACTTTATATTGCTTCAGAAATTGCAAAGGCACATAATGGTTCTCTGGATATGGAATCTGAAAATGGAGAGACTTGTTTTACATTCAAAATGCCTTTAGCGCAAAATGTTGAAAGCAAAATAGCTTAAATTAGACCTCTTTATTTAAGTATTTTCTTCGGAATTTAATAACTAGTCCTACACTTCTTATCAGCATCCAAACTAAAAATGCGATCCAAATAGCGTATAATTTCAGCCCGAAGTAATCTGAAATTAACAATGCCGGGGTAAAACCCAGAAAAGTTGCAACTAATAAGAGATTCCGCAGATATACAGCTTCCCCAAGGCCTTTAAAGATTCCGTCGAACATAAAAGCGATAGCGTTTATTGGCTGCATTAATAGCACTATCCAAAAGGCAGAGGCAAAAAGTGCTAAAACAACTTCATCTTTATTGAATAGAAATCCAATTTGATTATAAAAGAGTCCACATATTCCCATTAAAATAAGAGCGATCAAAACGGCATATTTCGATATTTTCTTACTTAATTCCCAAAGGTTCTTGTAATCTCTGGCTCCTAGTAGTCGGCCTCCAATTGCATTTCCCGCATTAGCATAACCATCAATAAAAAAGCTAAAGAATAGCCAGATATTCATTAATATACTTTGTGCTGCGATATAGTTTTCCCCGTAGTCGGTTGCATAAGCATTGGCGAGCATTATCGCAATGTTTAGCGAAAGCGTACGTAGAAAAAGGTTCCCGGCCATCACCAAAAGGGATTTGAATTCCGGGTTTAAATTAAGGCTCAGTTTTAGATGAAACGGAGTTTTACGAAAGAAAAACCATAAGGCCATAATTAACATGGTAGCTTGTGCAGCTAAGCTGGCATAAGCAGCACCTTCTAGATGCATCGCAGGAATATAACCGTCGATACCATAAACCAATAAGTAATCGAGCGCAATGTTAACTATGGCTCCGCTAAGACTACACTTCATAGCCCAGGATGTATTTTGTAGACCTCTAAATACACCAAAGATAGTAAAGGTTAAAAGCGTTAAAGGAAAGCCTATTGCCCTTATTTGATAATAGCTAATCGAATAATCTAAAATTAAACCTTCAGCATTATAAGCACTAAAAATTAAATGAGCCAGGGGAGCAGTAATTCCATAGATAAGCAAACTCAAAATGAGATTAAAAACGATCGTCTGCGGAACCAAGGTTTTAACGGCATGTAGTCGACTGGCACCTAAATGCTGCGATATTTTTGCTGAAATGGCGGTTTTAGTCTGTGCTAAAATCCAAATTACCGCAGAAAGAAAAGAACCAACGATACCAGCCGCGGCTAGTGCTTCAACTGAGTTATCTTCTACATTACCAATAACTGCAATGTCGGTAAGGGAAATAAGTGGTTCGGCAATACCGGCAATAATTGCAGGTATGGCAATCCTATTGATATTTTTAAAACTTACTGCTGAGTTATCTAATTTGGCCATATTGGCAAAGATAGATTAGTTTTTTAAAGAACCAGTTCGTAACAATGAAATGGGTGCTCACTTTGCTCCGGGAAAAAGATATCGCCTAATCTTTTATAACCTCTGGCTTCGTAGAAACGATTATTTCGCTTGTTCTGGCTAAAGGTGTCCAGACGCACGGAATCGTAATTGTGATCTCTTGCAAATTCTTCAGCAAAATCCATTAGAATTTTACCGTTACCTAGTCCCCAAAAAGAAGGATCGGTGGCAAGACGATGAATATAAAGGTTATTTTTATTCTCGGTGAGCCATTCTATTGGGATATATTCGTCGTCCATCTCAGGTGTTAAGACAATGATGCCCGTAAGTTCATTTTCCTCATTTAAGAGTTTAAATAATTCTTTTTTCTCAATATCATTAGCTAGCTTTTCTTTTGTAGGATAGTTCTCGTTCCACTGGTAAATTCCTTTGCTAATCATTGCCTGAGCGCAACGCTCTGTAAGTTGTTTAATTTCAGCTAAATCTTCAGGTAGGGCAGTTTTTATCATTAGGCTTAAAAAACTTTTTTATATGGATAAAATTTATAAATTTGCTTTCACCAAATGGGGGATTAGCTCAGCTGGCTAGAGCGTTTGGCTGGCAGCCAAAAGGTCATCGGTTCGACTCCGATATTCTCCACAAAACCTCGCAAATGCGGGGTTTTTTATTTGATAGTCTTTTTCAATCTTTCTACTAGTCCAGAAATATATGCTTTTACAGAAGCGAGCATGTTTTCGTGATTTTGTAATCCACGCTGGTAGATATCCTTAATTTTCTCTTTATCATCCAGTATGGCCTGATTTTTTGCCTTGGCATCTCCACTTAGTCGATTTACTGTTTCCTGCATCTCTGTTTTGAAAGATTCAAAATCGGGAAAGTTTATTTTAACCGGCGTTTGGGTTGGTCCAACATCTAAGTGGCTTATCTGGATTTTATACTGGTCGTCCTTGAAATTGCTTAAAATCCCAAAATACAGATCTGTAGTTGTGCTTGATTCACCTTGCTTGATATTGATTTCAGAATTGATATCAACAATCATTTCGGTTTCTGTATTCTTAGAAGCTTTAATATTTTTTTGGTCAAATTCAGCTAAAAGCCATTCGTGTAACTTTTCTTTAATTTGCTCTTGGGAGACGCCTTCCGCAGTAATGGTTTCTTCGTAATAAAGGTTTCCTTCTTCATTAAACTGAGCATTCGCTGCTGTGCTTAAACATAAAAGGAAGACTATTATAAATCGTTTCATTGGTATAATTTTTTTCAAAGATAGTTTCAAAAGGAAAAGAAAAAAAGAAACCTCCTACAATCGTCAAGATAGAGGAGGCTTATTTTTATATGATCATTTATTGACCAAGATATTTTAATTAATCGTCAGAATCTCCATATTCGTCAACTAGCGCCTGAACTTCTGCTTCTAAGAACGGGAATGTTCGGTCTAAAAGATATTGGAATTTTTCTGGTAATTCATCTTTGTCCCAAGGATGTGTAGCTTCAAAAACATGATTAGCGTTTTCTACTAATAGCAACTTCGAAATAGGACTCCACTCAAATAACTCTCCTGAAGAAGAAATGGAAACCGTGGTGTCATTACTTCCGTGAGCAATCATGTGCGGAACATCTAGTTTTTGAGTTGCACTCTTAACATTAAATCGCTCCTTATTTTCTTTATAATTCTTGTAGAATTGATAGTGGTGAGGCAATTGCTGTTTTGTTCTAGAGTTAACAACATATTGTACACCTTTCTTTTCCCATTTTTCTAACTCTTCGCCTGTAGGAAATTTAGAACCAAGATCTGTTGGCGCAGCGAAAGTTACCAATCTGGTAATACGTTTTTCGTTTACAGCTTTAATAATGGCAATAGCGCCACCTCTAGAATGTCCAATAAGATTAATATGGCTAACATCTACCTGTACAGCCTGAGGGAAATCTGGTAACAGTATCCAATCGATTACAGATTGTAAATCGTCTAATTCTATGGTGTAATTATTATCACCAAAAGCTTCGATATTTAAAAATTCGGTTGGATTTTCTGGAGTTGTACCGTTGTGTGAAAAATTAAATTTCACGAAAAAATAGCCTTTTTCAGCAAAAGTTTCGGCCATTTTGTCCCAGGCACCCCAATCTTTAAAACCTTTATAACCGTGGCAAAATATAACTACGGGTTTTGGTTTTTGATCGTCCTGGTAAAACACATCACACAATATTGGTTTGTTGTGTTTACCATCTATTTGAATATTTTTCTTTTTCGTAACTTCCATAAGTTCTAAATTTCTTTTTCGGTGAAAGGAATCGCCGGATTGCAAATTTCAGTAATTAATTTTTTTAATTGGTCTTGATACGCTTCGAAAGTGTCTTCGCTGATAGAGAAATCCTTAGCACCGCCTCTCGCTTTCTCCCGCTTGGCAAATTTTAGCAGACCGCCTTTCAGGTTTTTAAAAGAAATAATTCCACCTTCTAAAGGAAGGGAGAGATTTTCTTCGTTTTTCATCATTGTAGCGTAGGCAAGTACCTGAAAACTCTTGCTGTACTTATCGTAATCTGTAGTGATGTTTTCCCAATCTACAATTTCTATTTTACTTTGTTCGACCTTTCCAGTTTTATAGTCAATAATTCTGGTGATACCGTTACAATTTTCTACGCGATCCACTTTTCCCTTAATATAAACCGGAAAATCAAGTTCAGGAACTGTAATTTTAGTTTTTAAATTCTGTTCGATTTTAACGATTTTTATCTCTTCTCCGTTTTTTAAACGATTGCTTTCAAGATCAAAGAAGTTTGATAAATAGCGCTTGGCAATTTCAAAGATCAAATAATTTTTTCCCTGTAAAATTGGTGATTTTGTATAGGTCTTGTGGAACTGAGTCGCCACTTCCTGTCCAATTCTTTTTCTAAAATCGAGAATATGGGCTTCAGTTAAAAACTGTCCTTCCAAGGGTTGATAAAACTCCTCTAAACTGTCGTGAATTACCGTACCCAACGTATTGTAAGCTACAGTTTCTTCAACTTCTTCTTCCTCCTTCACTCCTAATACATACTGATAGTAGAAATCTAACGGATTACGTATATAACTGGTTAATGCTGAAGGTGAGAATCCATAATTTGCCAGCCCTTTTAATTTCTCGATCATAGCAGGAGTCTTCTCGATCACTTTAAGTTCGTTGTTTACTGTGGGAACTTTTGGTGAAACCGTATTGATCTTTAACTCGTGTCTTGGCTGTTTTTCGATCTCTAGCTGAGTTAAGAATCTGCTTTTTTCTCCGGAATTTAATCCGCCACTTTCAGTGTTATATAGAAGTGTTACTTTTTTGGCACGTTGTAATAATCGATAAAAGTGATAGGTGTACACCGCATCTTTTTCACGATAAGTAGGAAGGTTGTAGGACTTTTTAAGATCGTAAGGAATAAAAGAATTATTCGATTTTCCTGAAGGCAGCGTGCCCTCGTTTACCGATGTGATAATCACATTTTCAAAATCCAGCGCACGCGATTCTAACATTCCCATAAGCTGCAATCCTTTAAAAGGTCGCCCCTGGAAATCCAGACTTTGCGTACTCATAATTTCGTTATAGAAATTACGTAAAGCCGTTAAACTATTTATATGCGGATAAGTATTATTTAAGGTCTGAAGCTGATTAAGAAGTTTATGAAAATGATATAAAAACTCTAATTGAAGTTGACTTGTCTGTTCTTCTTTTAAAATGTTTTTAATGCTAAAAACTATATTCTGAAAATTTTCGATAGCAATTTTAGCTGAATTCTTCCAGTCGTTAAAACACCATCCAATAAACTGTTTAAGTTCTTCGGGAAAATTGTCCTGAATATCTTCCAATTTCAAATAGACTGTATTTTCTTTATTTATCTTTTGAATAAATTTAGAAGCATAAGGTTTTAATATTTGATGCAAAGAAGGATGGTTTACAATCGCAATCACATTACGATAATAATAGCTGGAACCCGATTTTGTATGAAGATCGAACAACGAATTGAATAGCGAAGTTACGGGTGCATTTTTAAGCGGAAATCCCATGGTGATGTTTAGATCCTTCACATTTGGTGGTAAACTATTCAAAATAGGCAACAACAAACTTTCATCACCCAAAACAATGGCCGTTTTTTCTAATTCAGCTTCGCTTTTCTCAGCTAGTAATTCGGCTAAATACTTCGCTTGCCCTACATTTTTAGGAATCCCAGTGATCGAAATATCTTTTTCTTCTTTGTATTCTTCGATGCCAGGGTTTAGCGGATTGTCCTGATAAAATGGCCAATCTTTTAAATATTCACGGATAAATAGAGAAGCCTCGTGATGATAATCTTTCAGAAAAACATTATCAATATCCCAATAAACTGTAGCAAGTTGTTTTTCTAATAATTCCTGAAAAATAACCTGTTCTGCCGAGTTAAGTGCGTTAAATCCTAAGAATACATAATTTTGATTAGAATTTTCTGAAGCGTAATCTGGAATTTTGGAAGCTGCTGTTCTATAAATTAACCCCTGATAGCCTTGCTCTTTGGCGACTAGATTTTCTTTTAAAACTGAATAATATTGAGGTAACTGTGCCCAAAACTTCAGGTAGTTCTCAATTAGTTCAGTTCGGTTTTGTTTAGACCAATGATTAATATCCTGAATATCGGCCAGGTAGTCAAAAAACTTTTCAGCATCAATCAAATAGCGATCGATCTCATTAAAATCATGAATCAGGCTTTGCGCCCAGGCAAGAAAGGTTTCAAAATTTTCTAATTCTTCCTTAGAAGTAAGTTTTTGATATACTTCATAAAACTCAAATAATGTGGTGGTATTATCTATAGATTTTAAACCAGAAACTTCTTCAGCAAACTCTTCAATACTATAAATTTTTGGTGCAAAAATACTTTCCGAAGAAAGCATACTTAACTCGTTTAAAAGGAATGCACCAGCTCTTTTACTGGGTAAAACGAAGATAATATCTGAAATTGGAGCCTCTTCTTTTAGAAGTTTTTCTAAGACCTGACGGATAAATGATTTCATACTATAAAAATAAAAAACGCGCTGAGGTTTCAGCGCGTTTTTGTAAAATTTATAAAGTGACTAACACTGTTAGATTACTTCATTTCTTTGTCCTCATCTAGAGAAATAACTACTCTTCTGTTTTCCTGTCTTCCGGCAGCAGTATTATTAGTAGCAATTGGTCTTGATTCCCCGTAACCTTCAGAAGTTAATCTGTTTTCTGGGATACCAGCTCCAATTAAAAATTCTCTTACAGAAGCAGCTCTTTCCTTAGAAAGTTTCAGGTTGTACTCATCGTTACCTACGCTATCTGTATGACCTTCAATATGGAATACAGTGTTATCGTATTCTTTCATGATATCTGCGATAGAATTTAACGCTTCTTCAGAATCACTTCTAACTGATGCTTTATTGAAATCGAATAATACAGTATTAGAGTATTCGTTAAGTTCTTTTACAACTTCAGCACTTGGTTCTGGACACCCATTGTTTGCAACAGTACCAGCAACATCTGGACATTCGTCATCTTTATCTGGAACACCATCACCATCAGAATCTGGACATCCGTTAAACTCGATTAAACCTGGAGTTTCTGGACATTCGTCATCTTTATCTGGAACGCCATCACCATCAGAATCTGGACATCCGTTAAATTCAACCATTCCTGGAGTTTCTGGACATTCATCATCTTTATCTGGAACACCATCACCGTCAGTATCAGGACATCCGTTAAATTCAGCTAAACCTGGAGTGTTTGGACACTCATCATCTTTGTCTGGGATACCATCACCGTCAGAATCTGGACATCCATTAAATTCAGGAAGACCTGGAGTTTCTGGACATTCGTCATCTTTATCATAGATTCCGTCACCATCAGTATCAGTTCCACCAAACATAAATTTGATACCTGCACTGTGTTGAAAATGTTGACCCATTTCAGGCTCAAAAGAGTGCTTGTATTTAGACTCTACGAATAATGCAAGATTATCGGTAAACCAGAAATTGATCCCTAAGCTACCGTTTAAAGTAGGAGCATCAAGATTCTCCATATCTGCACCGTCTTGATCACCAATCCAAGTGTAACCACCACCAACACCAACTACAGGATCAAACCATCCGTCGTTAAGCATTGCTCTAAGAGAGTAGTTAATAGATCCATCTACAGAGTAGTAAGATAAATCGTCTACAGAACGGTCACCAAACTGGTCAATCTGGTTAATTGTACCGTCAATTTCTGCAACTAATCCAGCACCAATATATCTACCAACTGTTAGTTGAGATACCGATGGAAGAATGTTCCAGTGATCACCAGTATTAAAGTATTCGTCAAACATACCATTACTTAGTGGAGCGTCATTACCAGTAGGGTAAAAATCCACAGCGTTAGTACCGATGCTTACCGCCCAAGGGTTGTTTTCATCCTGCGCACTTGCAGAACTAATCCCAAGAACGACCATCGATAGCACGATTAATTTGGAAAGATGTTTCATATCAATAGTTTAGTTTTAAGTGTTATTACTGCAAAATTAGGCGGTGGGTGCTCACCGCCAAACTTTGCTGTAATAAAGTTTTCTTAATAATAATATAGATTTGGTGGCATATTTCGAATGAAAACACCTTTTTTTATAGGTTTTTTAAGAATACGTTTTGTAAATCACAAAAATTAGTTAATCTATAACCCCCAGTTCCTTACCGATTTTGGTGAAAGCATTGATAGCTTTATCCAAATGTTCCTTTTGATGTGCTGCTGATAATTGTACCCTAATTCTGGCTTTTTCCTTAGGAACAACCGGGTAAAAGAAACCAATCACGTAAATACCTTCTTCCAGAAGTTTATCTGCCATATCCTGAGATAACTTTGCATCATAAAGCATTACCGGAACGATTGCAGCATCCCCATCAATAATATCGAAACCTGCATCTTTAATCCCTTGTTTAAAATATTTCGTATTTTCTTTAAGTTTAGTTCTTAAGCTATCATCCTTTTCAAGCATTTCAAAAACCTTTAAAGAAGCACCAACGATAGATGGCGCTAAGGAGTTTGAAAATAGGTATGGACGCGAGCGTTGTCTCAGGATCTCGATAATCTCTTTTTTAGCGGTAGTATAACCTCCCATCGCGCCACCAAGAGCTTTACCTAAAGTTCCTGTGATAATATCTACACGATCAAGAACTCCTTTTTCTTCTAGTGTTCCAATACCTTTCTCGCCAATAAAACCTGTGGCGTGGCACTCGTCGATCATGACCATAGCATCATATTTATCGGCCAAATCGCAAATATCATCTAATGGCGCGACAAGACCGTCCATAGAGAATACACCATCGGTTACGATAAGTTTGAAACGTGCTCCATTTTCGTTCGCTGCTTTAAGTTGCGCTTCAAGATCTGCCATATCTCCATTTTGGTAACGGTATCGCGCTGCTTTACAAAGACGAACGCCATCAATAATTGAAGCGTGATTTAGCGAATCTGAAATGATCGCATCTTCTTTGGTCAAAAGTGGTTCAAAAATACCGCCATTGGCATCAAAACAAGCTGCGTACAAAATGGTATCCTCAGTTCCGTAGAAATCTGCAATTTTTTGTTCTAGTTCTTTATGGATATCCTGAGTACCACAAATAAAACGAACGCTAGACATTCCGAATCCATGAGAATCCATCGTGTCTTTAGCCGCCTGAATAACTTCTGGATGCGAAGAAAGTCCTAAGTAATTATTGGCACAAAAGTTTATCACTTCCTGCCCGGTATTGATTTTTATAACAGCGTCTTGCGGAGTCGTGATAATACGCTCTCTTTTAAACAATCCATTGTCTTTAATATCTTCTATTTCGTTTTGAAGGTGTTCTTTAATAGATCCGTACATAATTATTTCATTTTCATTTTTGCAAAATTAGTATCTCTGCTACACAAACCTAAGAGAAATTGCTTTGTTTGTATAGACTAGTATTTTCTTATCGATTTGATATCCCATTTTTATAAGGGTATCACCGTAGCTGGTAATTTGTTGTTCGTGCTTTACATCAAAAGCACCGGTTTTATAATCGATAATGCTTACATTATTTCCTTTAAAATTTAAGCGATCTGGTCTTAAGCGTTTCCCGGTTTCAGTAAGAATATCTCTTTCGTTATAATTTGTCGATTCTTCAGAAAAATATTCTTCAAGATCTGGATGGGTTACAATTCGCTTCAGTAGACCATTAATTTTTTCAGAAACTTCTTCAGTAATAATTCCGTTAGCGATCGCGTTTTTAATCACCAGTTCTACATCTTTTTCAGTATTAATATCGGTTAAAAGATCGTGGATTATTTCTCCTTTTTCTATAGCTTCCTGCTGCTTTGTATCCCACAAACTACCTGAACGCGTTACAATATTTACCGCATGATTTTGTGTTGCTGAAGAGTAAAAATGCTGTAAATTTATTCCTGAATTTTTCTTTTCTTCGGAAGTTGGAGCTTCAATTTCACCAAACTCATAATTAGTCTGCTCGTCGTCCCAAACACCATTTCTTTTTAAATATCCAATAAGTAATCCTGAAGTTTTTGAAGGATTTTCGTTGCCGCTTCTATCCAAATCCAATTTCGATAAAATATAAAGCTGTTTTACAGGACGCGTGCAGGCAACGTATAAAACATTTAAGGTATCCAATTCATTCTGAAAAAGCAGCTGAGTAAATAAAGCTTCTGGAATTTCACCCCAATTTTCCATTTTTGAAGACGCATTAATATAGCTCGCCGGGATATCGCCCAAACTGCCATCGTGCGGAACCCAAAGAGAATCTTTGCGGGTATCTTTAAAATCTGAATTCGCAAAAGGATAGATCACGATAGGAAACTCCAGCCCTTTAGCTTTATGTATGGTCATAATCGTGACTGCATTCTCCTGCTGTGGCGCGATGATACTTAACTTTTCGTTTTCCTGATCCCAGATTTCTAAGAATCCCTGAATACCTTCAGTATCTTTTTGGGTGGTTTCGTAAACAAAATCAAGGAAAAACTGAATGTAGGCATTGGAGTCTTTAACCAGTCCGAAGCTTCTTATAATAAATTCGCAACTTTCGTAAACCGAGTATTCATTTAAAAACTCGAGGTTGAAGTCAATTTCAAATTCTTTAAGCCATTCAAAAAACGCATTTCCGCTAAGATTTATTTTTTCTGAAATGACGGCATGTGGATCGTCAAGCTGCAATAAATACTCTTGAATATAACCGAAAATCGATAATTTGAGTTCGTTATTTTCTGGAGTAATCGAGAATTTTAAAAGATCACATATAAAATGAACTTCTGGCGATCGAGAAATCAATAAGGTTTCAGAAGAAACTACATCAATCTCTTTTTCATTTAAAGCCGAAGCTATCGCAACACCCTCCTTTTTTCTTCGGGTTAGAATACAAACATCAGATCGTTTAAATCCTTTAGCATCGATATTGTTAATAATTTCGATCACTTTTTCAGGATAAACCTCTTGTTCTTCCTCGCTGTTTTCAGCTTCCACAAAGCTTATATTTACATAGCCCGAACCAGCTTTCTTCGGATTTTGCGCACTTTGTTTAAATAATTTACTGTATTCGGGATGTCCAAGAAAATCTGCTGCGTAGCCAAAAAATTGGTTATTGAAATTTACAATTTCTGCCGAGCTTCGATAATTATCGGGTAAATTATATACTTGTTTATCTATCTGAAATGGATTTCCTTCATTACTCAGATCAATAAACTGTTCGGCTTTACCGCCACGCCAGCGATAAATCGATTGTTTAGCATCGCCTACCAGCATTAAACTTGAAGTTTCCTCTGGCAACGATTCCATCGAAAGTTTGTTATCGATAAGCGGAATTAAATTTTCCCATTGCATTTGCGAAGTATCCTGAAACTCATCGATAAAATAATTTTGATAGCGCTCGCCTAATCGCTCGTAGATAAACGGCGCGGGTTGGTCTTTAACCTGGGCGCTAATCATTGGATTAAATTCTGAAATTAGTAGTATTTGCCGCTCTTCTTTAATCTCTTTTATTTCTCGATTTAAGGCATTTAATAACGAAAGTTGGGTAAGTCGCTTACCAATTTCTGTATTAAATTCTAAGCTGAAAAATAATTTTTTAGTCTGAACAAACAGATCCAGAATTTGTGGCTGAATTGCATCACCAGCAGCCACTTTTCCTTTTTTTAGTGGCAAAATACCTTCATTTTCGAGCTTTTCTACCCATTTTGAAGTGAAATTTGGTGTTTCGTTGGCTTTTAATTTCAGGAAATGTTTTGGTAAATATTGTCCGCTAAAATCGGTTGGATCGATTCCGTGATCTGCGATTAGTTGAAAAAAATGATCTACTTTTTGCTCAATTTCAGCTTGATTATTTTTGATTTCTTGTTTCAGTTTTTTTCTGAAAGCTTCAAAATCTTCCAGCGTTTTCGGTTGAAGTTTCTCTAAGTAAAACTGATTGTTTTCGTTTACCAGTAATTTTGCAATATCAAGTAAATCACGACCAATATCCCAGCTTTTATCCTCGTCGGCTTTACTGAGTGAAAAATCCACCAAAACTTTAGTGAGCTTTTCGTCATTTCCAGTACGATTTATTAATCGATCTACAGCTTCGTTTAGGATTTTCTCGGTATCTAGTTCAACTTCAAAGTTTACGGGTAAGCCCAGATCTTTGGCAAAAGTTCGGAGTACACGGTGGGTGAATCCATCGATCGTAGAAACTTCAAAAGCAGCGTAATTGTGAATGATATTCTTTAAAATTCCAACTGATTTTTGCTGAATTACTTCCGTAGAATTATTCGTCTCCTTAGCGACGGCTTCCAAAAGGGCACGGGAGTTTTCTGGAACCGGATTTTTAGTAAATGCATAAAGACTTTCGACAATTCTAGTTTTCATCTCTGCAACCGCTTTATTAGTAAAGGTGATTGCGAGGATGTTTTTATACGTGTCGGTTTTGTCTGATTTGAAGAGTAAACTTAAATAGGATTTAACCAGCGTAAAGGTTTTTCCCGATCCTGCAGAAGCATTATATATTGTAAAAGTATTCGCCAATGTTTAAATTTAATAGAGAATGAGTGATTAAAGGTAAGGTAAAATTGATTCTGTAAAAGCCTAAGCTTTTAAGTATATTATAACACTTAAATATTTTCATTACACATGTTAATACTTAAATTTGAGTAGAATTTAATACTAATCACTAAAAAATATAAGACTATGCCATTCGCGTTACCAGAGCTTAAATATGCATTCGATGCATTAGAGCCACATATAGATGCAAAAACTATGGAAATTCACCATGATAAGCATCATTCTGGATATACCACAAAATTAAATAAAGCGATTGACGGAACTGATCTTGATGGAAAAACTATCGAGAACATTCTAAAAAATCTTGATTTATCTAACACCGCTGTTAGAAACAATGGTGGAGGATTTTATAACCACAATCTGTTTTGGGAAATCATGTCTCCAGACGGAGGAGGAAAGCCTGAAGGTGACTTAGCAACTGCAATAGACAGTGCTTTTGGTTCTTTTGAAGCTTTTAAAGAAGAATTTTCTAATGCTGCAGCTGGACAATTTGGTTCAGGTTGGGCATGGTTATGTGTTCATGACGGCGGAAAATTAGAAGTTTGCTCTACTGCAAATCAGGATAATCCATTAATGCCTGAAGTAGGATGTGGTGGAACTCCAATATTAGGATTAGATGTTTGGGAACATGCTTATTACCTAAACTATCAAAATAAACGTCCAGCATATATCGATGCTTTCTTTGAAGTAATCGACTGGAAAGAAGTAGCAAGTCGCTACGCTAAAGGAAAATAATTAAGTAATTAATTGTTAAAGTTCGAAAGAGGCTGTTCGCAAGAACGGCCTTTTTTGTGCTTTATTTTGAATAATAAAATCGAGCGTTCTTTTTATAAAATGGGAATGTCGAAAAGGTAAGAAAATAAAAAAGGCGGATTTACATCCACCTTTTTTGCCCCAAATCTACCATGAACTTAACCTACTTAAATTTTATGGCAAGTCTAATATAGATATTATGCATATTTGTCTAAAATCTTTTAGATGAAAGACTTATAAAATAGTTGAAATACATATTTTAGTAAGCTCTATCCTTATTTCCTTCAAAAAAGTTTATAAAAGCTCTGTTAACTACTCTGTTACCTCCTGGTGTTGGGTAGTCTCCCGTAAAGTACCAGTCGCCAAGATTTTTAGGACATGCTTTATGTAAATTATCAACAGATTGATAGATTACTTTTACATTAGCTTCTACTGTTGGTTCGCTTAAAAGTTCTGATATTTTTTCTGAAATCTGCTCATCGGTAAAAGGATCGTAAATTTCTTTCACGAAATTTTGTACCTCTTTATCTGCCAGATTTACCTGCTTTTTACACTTATCGTAAACCTCTTCAACTAATTTGTAATTACCGTTCTCTTGAAGTAAATCTAATGCGGCTCTAAAAGCTACCAGGTCTTCTAAACGCGCCATATCAATTCCGTAGCAATCTGGATATCGAATTTGTGGAGCTGAAGAAACTACTACAATTTGTTTAGGATTTAGACGATCCATCATTTTTATGATACTCTTCTTTAAAGTAGTACCACGTACTATACTATCGTCGATAATTACCAAATTGTCTTCTGGTTTTACAACACCATAAGTAACGTCATAAACGTGAGCTACAAGATCATCACGACTGCTATCTTCAGTAATAAAAGTTCTTAGCTTTACATCTTTAATTGCAATCTTTTCAGTTCTTAAGCGATACTCTAAAATCTGTTGAAGACGCTCATCTGTTAGCGTTTCTTTTTCTTCTAAAATCGCTTCATTCTTCTGGCGATTCAATTCGTCCTGTGCAGCTTCAACCATTCCGTAGAAAGAAGTTTCTGCTGTATTCGGTATAAAAGAGAAAACGGTATTAATGGTGTCGTAGTTAATAGCCTTAAGAACTTCAGGCATTAATAATCTACCAAGCATTTTACGCTCCTTGTAAATTTCAGCATCACTACCTCTAGAGAAATAAATACGCTCAAAAGAACATGCTTTTCTTTCTAAAGGTTCAATGATTTTTTTGATAGAAACCTCACCGCTTTTCTTGGTAATAATAGCGTGACCAGGATCAAGTTCTTTAATATCTTCAAAGTTTAAATTGAAGACAGTTTGGATTACCGGTCGTTCTGAAGCTACTACAACAACTTCGTCATCTTTATAATAATAGCACGGTCTAATTCCCGATGGATCACGTAAAACAAAAGAATCCCCATGTCCCATTAATCCGGCGATAGCGTATCCACCATCCCAATCTTTAGAAGATTTCTTAAGAATTTTGGCTACATTCAATTGTTCAGCAATATGAGGCGACGCTTCCTGTTTGGTGAATCCTTCTTTTTTTAATTTTTTATAAAGCTTGCGCACTTCTGAATCTAAAAAGTGCCCAATCTTTTCCATGATCGTAACAGTATCGGCTTTTTCCTTAGGATGCTGTCCCAGCTTAATAAGATTGTTGAATAACTGATTAACATTCGTCATGTTAAAGTTACCAGCCACAATAAGGTTACGATGCATCCAATTGTTTTGTCTAAGGAATGGATGCACACTTTCGATACTATTTTTACCGAATGTTCCGTATCGAACATGTCCTAAAAATAATTCACCCAGATATGGAATCTTTCTTTTTTGCAACGCAACATCATCGGCATATTCAGGGTGTTGTTGCATTTCATCATTAATACGCTGATTTATTTGCTCAAAAATATCCTGTATGGGTTGCGATTGGTTAGAGCGAACTCTGCTTATGTAGCGTTCCCCAGGCTGCACATTAAGTTTAATGCTGGCAAAACCGGCACCATCTTGTCCACGATTATGCTGCTTTTCCATTAAAAGATACATCTTGTTTACACCGTAAAAAGCAGTACCATATTTTTCTTTGTAGTATTCTAGTGGTTTTAACAGCCTAACCTGTGCAATTCCACATTCGTGTTTAATCGCGTCACTCATAATTGTATTGTTGCTCTGTGTGGGGTTTATTTATGCCTTAGTAACAAAAAAAGCCCTGAAATTACAGGGCGTGTTTTTATTTTAATTTATTTTAAACTGTGTGAGTTTTTTAAATTCTTCCAGTCGCTTGTCGATTTCGTCGGGCGAAAGATCTTTCATCCGCTCGGTTCCAAATTTCTCTACGCAGAAGGAAGCTAAATTAGATCCGTAAATAATGGCGTTCTTAAGATTCTCAAAAGAAATATCTTCAGAATGTGCAAGATAACCTATAAAGCCACCGGCAAAAGTATCTCCGGCACCAGTAGGGTCAAATACTTCTTCTAAAGGTAGGGCAGGTGCGAAAAACACATTTTCTTTATGGAAAAGTAATGCGCCATGTTCACCTTTTTTGATCACCACGTATTTTGGTCCCATTTTTTCGATCGCTCGAGCCGCTTTAACTAACGAATGTTCACCAGAAAGTTGTCTGGCTTCTTCATCGTTAATGGTAATAACATCAACCTTTGCGATTACTTGCTTAAGTTCCTCTAAAGCATTGTCCATCCAAAAGTTCATCGTATCTAAAACAACTAATTTCGGATTGGTAACTTGTTCTAAAACGCCAAGTTGAACTAAAGGGTGTAAATTCCCTAGCATGATATATTCAGCATCCTTATAATTTTCAGGAACTACCGGATTAAAATCTGCCAGTACATTAAGTTGTGTATCTAGCGTATCGCGAGAATTTAAGTCGTTGTGGTATCTACCACTCCAAAAGAAGGTCTTACCGTCTTTAACAATCTCAATTCCTTCAATATCAATATTTTTTGAAGAAAGGAGATCCAAATACTTCTGAGGGAAATCACCACCAACAACAGAAACTATTGCACTGTCTACATTAAAGTTTGAAGCCGAAAGGCCAATGTAAGTTCCTGCACCACCAAGAATTTTATCTGTTTTTCCAAAAGGAGTTTCGATAGCATCAAAGGCTACGGTTCCTACAATAACTAGTTTGCTCATAATTGCATTCAAAAATTATGTTGCAAATATACAGTTTGTTTTTCAAGCTGTAAACCAAAAGTTAATTTAGAAGGTTTACAAATTTAATTTTTAAAACCAATATCCTCCGGAAGGTTCTTTTGTTTGGATGCTGTAACCGCCAAAGTATCACATCTTTCGTTTTGTGGATGGTTGTTATGGCCTTTAATCCAGGTAAAAGAAACTTGATGCTTCCTATATTCTTTTAAGAATTCCTGCCACAAATCTGCATTCTTACGATCTTTAAATTTTTTCTTTTCCCATCCAAACACCCATTTTTTTTCTACTGCATCTGCAACGTATTTAGAATCTGTAAATACTCTAATATTTAAATTTGGTTTTTTTAATTTTTGAAGGGCATGGATTACTGCTAAAAGTTCCATGCGATTATTAGTGGTGTGTTTGTAACCTTGAGCAAATTCTTTTTTATAAGGTTTGCCTACCCATTCCATTACAATGCCGTAACCACCAGGGCCGGGGTTACCACGTGCTGCGCCGTCTGTATAAATATGAACTTGTTCCTGCAATGCTTAGGATTCTTTTAGTAGAATTTTTTCGATAACCAGAGGGAAATGGTGATGTTCCAGTTCATGGATTTTAGAAGCAAGACTTTCTGGTGAATCATGATCTTCAATAACTGTTTTAGCCTGAAATATATGTTCTCCTTTATCGTAAGCTTCATTTACAAAATGAATAGTAATACCGCTTTCTTTCTCTTTATTATTTAGGATAGCCTGGTGAACGCGCATACCATACATTCCCTTTCCTCCATAATTAGGAAGTAATGCAGGGTGTATGTTAATTATACGATTGGGAAAATTTTCAATAATAATAGAAGGAACAATCCATAGAAATCCTGCCAATACAATAAGGTCGGGATTAATATCTGTTAATACATGTAAGACTTCATTAGAGTTGTAAAGCGCATCTCTATCAAAATATAATGCTTTTATATTATGATCGTATGCACGTCGTAGTACTTTAGCGTTTCTTTTGTTTGAAAAAACTGCAGCTACGTTAATATTTGAAGAATTTTCAAAATAGCGTATGATATTTTCGGTATTTGTGCCTGAACCCGAAGCAAATATCACAATTTTTTTTACGTTGTTATTTTTTGGTTGGTCGCTCAAAACAAGGCTGTTAACAATTATTAGGATATAAAGTTAATCTCTTTCATCGAAAAATATGTAAATTCACCTCACATTTTTAAAGTAAAAATCGGTTTTAAAATAAAGTTTTTTATTTTTGCCTCCTAATCAAAATTAAAATAAAATATTATGTCTGACATTGCATCAAGAGTAAAAGCGATTATCGTTGACAAATTGGGTGTTGATGAGAACGAGGTTGTTAATGAAGCAAGCTTCACAAACGACTTAGGTGCTGATTCATTAGATACTGTGGAATTAATCATGGAATTCGAAAAAGAATTCGATATTCAAATTCCAGACGATCAAGCTGAAAATATCGCGACAGTTGGTCAAGCAATTTCTTATATTGAAGACGCGAAAAAATAAAAATTAAAAGAACCATATGGAGTTAAAGCGAGTTGTAATAACGGGCTTGGGTGCCCTTACCCCAATCGGTAACAATATTAGCGAATATTGGGACGGCTTGGTTAGTGGTAAAAGTGGTAGTGGCGCTATTACGCATTTCGACCCCGAAAAGTTCAAAACAAAATTCGCTTGTGAACTCAAAAATTTTAACCCGTTAGATCACTTCGACAGAAAAGAAGCGAGAAAACTGGATAAATTTACCCAATATGCCATGGTAGCTTCAGATGAAGCTATCGCAGACTCTGGAATAGATCTTAATACGGTAGATAAATATCGTGTTGGTGTGATTTGGGGTGCTGGAATTGGTGGATTGGAAACCTTCCAAAACGAAGTTTTAAATTTCGCTGCGGGAGATGGTACTCCAAGATTTAATCCCTTCTTTATTCCTAAAATGATTGCTGATATTGCCCCTGGTAATATCTCTATCAAACATGGGTTTATGGGTGCAAACTACACTACGGTGTCGGCTTGTGCATCCTCTGCCAATGCGATGATAGATGCATTGAATAATATAAGATTGGGATATAGTGATGTAATTGTTTCAGGAGGCTCAGAGGCTGCTGTAACAATTGCAGGAATGGGAGGATTTAACGCCATGCATGCCCTTTCTACCAGAAATGAAAGTCCGGCGACAGCTTCAAGACCTTTTGATGCTACTCGTGATGGTTTCGTTCTAGGTGAAGGTGCCGGTGCGCTTATATTAGAAGAATATGAGCATGCAAAAGCAAGAGGCGCTAAAATCTATGCTGAAGTAATTGGTGGTGGTCTTTCTTCAGATGCTTATCACATGACGGCACCACATCCAGAAGGAAATGGTGTTGTAAGAGTGATGGAGAACTGTTTGAATAATGCAGGTATAAAACCTGAAGATATCGATGCCATTAATACACATGGTACATCGACACCTTTAGGAGATGTAGCTGAATTGAAAGCTATTACTAAGGTTTTTGGAGATCACGCGAAGAATATAAATATTAACTCAACAAAATCGATGACGGGGCACTTACTAGGTGCTGCCGGTGCGATAGAAGGAATAGCAAGTATACTCGCTATGCAGAATGGTATTGTACCACCTACTATCAATCACGAGAATGTTGACGAAAATATAGATCCTTCGTTAAATCTAACCCTAAATAAACCTCAAAAACGAGATTTAAACATCGTGATGAGTAATACATTTGGGTTCGGTGGGCATAATGCCTGTGTTGCATTTAGAAAATTAAACGAGTAACGCCTTAATGAGTGTTATTCGAAACATACTAAATTCCCGTTCTTCTTCAAAAGGCGGGAATTTTTTTGATTCTCTCCATAAGTTACTTGGTTTTAGACCAAAAAATATATCTGTTTACGAAAGGGCATTTACGCATCGTTCTTTAAACGTTAAGGATAAAGAAGGTAACGCAATTAACTATGAGCGCCTTGAATTTTTGGGAGATGCTATGCTAGGATCTGTAATTGCCTCTCATCTATACATGGAAGTTCCAGATGGGGATGAAGGATATCTTACCAAAATGCGTTCTAAAATAGTTAGCAGAAAGCATTTAAATGAATTAGGGAAAGACATGAATCTAATTAGATTCGTAAAGTCTAATATTCCTAATGATCAATTTGGAGTGAATATTCATGGTAATATTTTCGAAGCTTTGGTTGGTGCGATCTATCTGGACAGGGGATATAAATATTGTAATAAGTTTATTTACTATCGGGTAATAGAACCTTATGTGGATATTGAAACTTTAGAAGGGCGTGTAATAAGTTATAAGAGCTTATTGATAGAATGGTGCCAGAAGAAAAAAAAGGAATTCAATTATCAGGTTTATGAGGATACCGGTAACGATGAACTTAAGCATTTTGCGGTAAAATTATGGATCGATAAAAAAGTAATTGCAAAGGCTCGAGCGACTTCTAAAAAGAAAGCTGAAGAAAAGGCTTCTAAGCGAGCATATTACGCACTTCAAAATAAAATCGATTAATTTTTATCAAATTCGTGGAAACTACAACGTTTGCGTTAAAATTTGTGAAAATTATTCAATTTTAACCTTTCATTTTGTCATCGATATTTTATCTTTATCGATAAAGTGAGATAAGCATGCATGCGCACAAAATGATGCTTGATGATATTGAAGAAGAGGACTTTAAATTGATAGCGATTTATGCTAATTTAGAGCCTTTTAAGATGGCATTTTTGCTTAATCGCTTTTTAAATTTAAAATTGATGCGAAGTCGGTTTGATGTAGACTTCAATCATAAAGATGTTCAGGCAATGTATGCTTTATTTACATACAAAGACCTTAGTAATTATAGAGATTATAGCCTGGTAAGTAATAAGTATAAAGGAGAATCCAGGAAAATTTTGAATGCAGGATCTCTATTTTTAGAAGAAGAGGTAAGACCTTTGGAGGTAAATCTAATCCTTCAATATAAGAAAGTTGATTTTTTTTTGAAGATAGAAGAAAACATAGAAGATCAACAGGTTCACCAACTAGTGAATCAGATAGGACGTATTCCGCAGGTACAGGCTGCCTACAAGATCCATGTGGATCAGTTAAAATCCAAACAAAATCTAATTTTTGAATAATGCCAACAAATAAAAAGACTAAAATAGTTGCTACTCTAGGGCCAGCAACTAGCTCAAAGCAAACTTTAAACGATATGCTCCAAGCAGGAGTAAATGTGTTTAGAATCAATTTTTCTCACGCAGATTACAATGATGTAAAAGAGCGTGTACAAATGATAAGAGAGCTAAATGAAGAGAAAGAGTACAATGCTGCAATTCTCGCAGATTTACAAGGTCCGAAATTACGAGTTGGAAAAATGCAGGAGGGTGTAGTGGTATCACCCGGAGATGAAATTGTTTTTGCTACCGGAGAAAGATTTGAAGGTACTAAGGAACGTGTTTATATGAATTATGATGCGTTTCCTAAAGATGTGAACGAAGGGGAGCGAGTGCTTTTGGACGATGGGAAACTAATGTTCGAAGTTGTTAGCACAAACAAAGAAAACGAAGTTGTAGCGAAAGTAATTCAGGGTGGACCTTTAAAATCGAATAAAGGAGTAAACCTTCCTAACACAGATATTTCTTTACCAGCACTTACCGAGAAAGACGTAGAAGATGCAAAATTTGCATGTAGTCTTAAGGTAGATTGGATGGCACTTTCTTTTGTAAGAAATGAAGGTGATATTATCGAACTTCAGGATTTAATTAAAGAGCATACGGAGTATAAAATTCCGATTATTGCGAAAATTGAAAAACCAGAAGGTGTTGAGAATATAGAAAAAATCGCGGCCTACTGTGATGGATTGATGGTAGCTCGTGGAGATTTAGGAGTTGAAATTCCTGCTCAGGAAGTTCCATTAATTCAGAAGAAATTAGTTCTTGTAGCTAAGAAAGCACGTATCCCGGTAATCATCGCCACACAGATGATGGAAACGATGATTGATAGCTTAACTCCAACTAGAGCAGAGGTTAACGATGTAGCGAACTCTGTTATGGATGGTGCAGATGCGGTAATGTTAAGTGGAGAAACATCTGTAGGACAATATCCTGTACAGGTTATAGAAAAGATGGCTTCTATCCTAAGAAGTGTAGAGAACTCACCGCTAATTAAAGTTCCTCACGAGCCACCACACGTACGTACAAAAAGATACATTACTAAATCTATTTGTTACCATGCGGCGCATATGGCGAACGAAATTAAAGCAAAAGCAATTTGTACGCTAACCAATAGTGGATATACTGCTTTTCAAATTTCAGCTTGGCGTCCAGAAAGTCATATTCTTGTATTTACTTCTAATAGAGTTATATTGAACCGTCTTAGTTTATTATGGGGAGTTCAGGCTTTTTATTACGATAAATACAGCACTACAGACGAAACTATAGACGATATTAATAGCATCGCAAAAGCGGATGGTTTTGTTGAGCAAGGCGATTTTACAATTAATCTTGCAGCTATGCCGATCACTTCTAAAGGAATGGTAAATACGCTTAGAGTTTCTGAAATAGAATAATCTTAGATTCAATTTTATATAGAAAAAGCCTCGAATTTTCGGGGCTTTTTTTATTGTCATTGTTAAAGGTTTTTATATCTCTAAGGCTTGCCTTTAAATTGTAAATCTATTTCCAACGAATGCGTTGTGTGCTTGCCCAGAGTTAGTTTACTACTTCTATGCTGATTCTATTTAAAAATCAAACTTCAACTGAACAATTATTTCCTTCTGTTCTTCTTCTTTTTTAGACGGCTTATCAGTATTTAAATTGGAAAGGGAAATGCCTAAAAGCCGTACCGAATCTTTCATCTTTTCCTGATATAGAAGTTCTTTGGCGAGCTCTAAAATTAACTCTTTACTGGAAATATAATACGAGATTGTTTTGCTACGTGTTTGCAAACTAAAATCACTGTATTTGATCTTAAGTGTGACAGTTTTTCCGGCAACTTTACTCTTTTGCAATCGTCTTTCAATTTCCTCAGCAATACTATTTAGCTTTTCCAGCATAAATATTTCCGAAGATATATTCTCGCTAAATGTGCGCTCTGCACCAAGTGATTTTCGCATTCTATTAGGTTTAACTTCGCTTAAATGAATACCGCGTACAACATTATAATAATAGGAACCGTGTTTACCAAAATGTTCTGCAAGATATTCCTCAGGTTTCGATTTTAGATCTTTTCCGGTAAAAATTCCAAGCCTATACATCTTTTCAGCAGTAACTTTCCCCACGCCATGAAATTTTCTTATTTCCAATTCTTCCAAAAAGGCTTCAACTTCTTCGGGATTTACGGTTTTTTGTCCGTTAGGTTTATTAAAGTCACTCGCTACTTTAGCAATAAATTTGTTGATTGAAATTCCCGCAGAAGCATTTAATCCCGTCTTCTCTTTAATCTTAGCCCGAATTTCTCGAGCCATCATAGTAGCGCTTGGATTTCCTTTTTTATTTTCTGTAACGTCAAGATAAGCTTCATCTAAAGATAATGGCTCTACAAGATCTGTATATTCAAAAAAAATGCTTCTAATTTGTTGTGAAAGCTCTCGATAACGATCGAATCTCGTTTTAACGAAGATCAGGTCTGGGCAGTTTCTCTTAGCAATTACACTACTCATAGCACTTTTTACGCCATATTTTCTAGCCTCGTAACTAGCTGCGCTCACAACACCCCGTTGCGAACTACCACCAACGGCGATGGGTTTCCCTCTTAGTTCGGGATTGTCCAGCTGTTCTACAGAGGCGTAAAACGCATCCATGTCGATATGAATAATCTTGCGCATTTTCACTATACTGCAAATTTAATGCTAAAACCATCCAACCTAAAAGCACAGTTGCTTTAAATGCTTATATTTAGTTATATATTAATCTTAGAGTATGCAGAAGACAGCAATAGTATTGGGCGCTACAGGTTTAACAGGCAGAAATTTGGTAGAAGAACTTCTTAGGAATGACGCGTATTCTAAAATAACCTTATTTTCCAGAAGTACCTTAGGAAGAAAAGATGCGAAGCTCGAAGAGCATCTGGTCGATCTATTTAAATTAGAAGATTATAAGGACAATTTTATAGCCGATCATGTCTTTTGCTGTATCGGTACCACTAAATCGAAGACGCCCGATAAAGAAACCTATAAAAAAATAGATCATGGAATTCCTGTTACCGCAGCAAAACTTTCTGCCAAAAATGGCGCAGAATGTTTTACCGTAATTTCTGCTATGGGAGCCGATGCGAATAGTAAGATCTTTTATAATCAAACTAAAGGTAAAATGGAACAGGATGTCATGGTAAAAAATGTTCCTAATATTTATATTATAAGACCTGCATTAATTGTTGGAGATCGAGAAGAAAAACGTTTTTTTGAAAAACTGGCCACTCATGCTTTTAAAATTTTTAATTTTATGCTTGTAGGGAAATTAAAAAAATATCGATCTGTAAAATCTGTTCATATAGCAAAAACGATGATCGAAGTTGCTAATTATGGATATCCAGATTCGATTATTAAATCCAATAAAATAAGCGAACTCGCAACAACATACGATGGTAGAAATTGAGCGTAAATTTTTAGTGAATTCTGAAGATTTCAAAAAAGCAGCCTATAGCAAAAGCCGAATACAACAAGGTTTTTTAAATACAAATCCCGAACGTACAGTAAGAATTAGAATAAGAGATGAAGAAGCTTATATTACAGTAAAAGGGAAGAATAACGAAGCCGGATTAACTCGTTTTGAATGGGAAAAACAAATCGATAAGAATGAAGCTGAAGAATTACTGAAACTTTGTGAACCCGGAATGATCGATAAAACTCGGTTTCTAGTAAAATGTGAAGCACATACTTTTGAGGTAGATGAATTTTACGGCGAAAATGAAGGTTTAACTGTTGCTGAAGTAGAACTTTCTAGTGAAGCTGAAACTTTTGAAAAACCAAACTGGCTGGGTAATGAGGTGACCGGGGATGCACGTTATTATAATTCCCAGCTAACTAAAAATCCTTATAAAAACTGGTAGTTTAGAATCGATATTAGACATTTTTATTCTTTTTTTCTGTAGAAAAGTTCAAAAAGATGAAGTCTAATTTCTCTAAAATAGATTTCTCTTTTGAAGATCTAAGTTTATAGAAGTCTTAAAATCAAGCCTTAGATAAAATAATATCGATAATTTCCTGTTTTTGTAAAACTCCAGATTGTCTCCAAAGTTGACCACCATTTTTAAACAACATCATCGTAGGAACGCCCTTAACCTGATATTTGGTAGCGAGCTGTTGATTTTTATCTACATCAATTTTAATGATTTTGATGTCTTCTCCAAGTTCAGTTTTCACCTCTTTTAAGATTGGGCCAAGCGTTTTGCAAGGGCCACACCAATCGGCATAAAAGTCAATTAAAACAGGTTTTTCATCGGCGATGATGTCTCCAAAAGTGCTCATTAATTATTGGTTTTAGGTAAATTTAGCAAATTCAAGATCGTTGAAAAATTCAAAATTGTTAAGTTTTGCCTTATTTTTCAGTAATAGAGAAAACATCTACGCTCATTTTTCTTCCTTCCAGTTTTTGAGGCCCTAGAGGCTTAACTTCAAATTCCTCAGAAATTTTTGAGTTCTCGTTTACTTTCCCAGAAATCAAAATTAATTTATCGTAGGTCTTGCAAAGTCCTTCGATTCTGGCAGCCACATTTAATGTGTCGCCGTGATAGGCGATTTCTCGCTTAATATCTCCTACTTCTACAGCCGTAACCACCCCTTGATGAGCTCCTGCTTTAAACACTGGAACATGATTGTATGATTTAAGATAATGTTCTTTTTTCTGCTGAAATTGGTTATGAACGGCAAAGAAAAACCGAATAGCTTCTGAAGAATCGAACCATTTTAATGGCCAGCTAACCACAACTTCATCTCCCACATATTGATAAATTTGGGCATTATATTTTTTTACAATTTGATTGATGTCCATAAAGCTTTCTTGGATAAATGCGCTGTAACGAACATGTCCCAGTTTTTCGGCCAATTGCGTAGAATCTTTTAAATCCAGAAACATAAAAAGTCGATTCTCTTCAGCGGGGTAACGGAACTTTCCTAATAGAAATGGTAAGATTAAACCAGGACCAAACTTATTAGTCATCTGGTTTATAAAACTTAAAATCAAAGTCATAAACAGCGTATAACTTAGGATGATAATATTATAGAACTTCCAGTTCATTCTAATAATATTTTCGGTGTATTCATTTAAAAATGAATCATCGGCATACTCTACCACTACATATCTAATAAAGGATATGATAAAAGTTAGCACGGTAAAATAAAGAATACCACCTGCCAGAATATTAAATCCTAAAGAGCGATTTCTGAAGATATAATTTTTTAGAAAGTGATCTATAAACCCTAGAGCCACTCCCAAGAATGCTCCTAATCCCAAGAATAGAGTTAACACCCCAGTAATTGAAATATTTGTTGATCTACCAATAGCTTGTAGCACCGATAAAGCGGTGAGGTGAATTATTAGAAACAATAATCCATAAGCTAAAATCCAGAAAATAATTTGTTTAAGGATTTTGCTTAAAAATGGATGTTGATTCGAAAAGCTATAAAAATTTACAGCGTAATTTTTCCCCATAAACTTTGGATTTTAGATAAAAATAGCCCCAAATATACGTTTGGGGCTGTTTTCAACAATTAACAAATAATTCAAATTATTGCCATCCACCACCTAAAGCTTCGTATAGATTAACTAACGAATTTAGCTGAGTGTATTGAGCACTAATAAGATCTAATCTGGAGTTTAGCGTATTTTCTCTTGCAGTTAATACTTCAAGGTAATTTGCTAATCCGTTATTAAGCAATTGCTCAGAATAATCTGTTGCAGTGCTGTAAGCCTCAAATTCTTTTTCTTTAACCTCTATTTTTTCACTTGCAGCCTCGTAATTATAAAGCGCATCAGATACTTCCTGACTTGCCGTAAGAATAGCTTGTCTAAAGTTTAAACGTGCTTGCTCTTGTTGCGCTTCTGCAACTTCGTGCTGCGTTCTTATTTGGCGACCGTTAAAAATAGGTTGCGTTAAGCCTCCAACTATATTTGCAAACAATGAATTAGTATCAAATAAATCTCCGGCATCTAAACTTTGCAATCCACCAGTAGCTGTGATTGTTAGTGATGGGTAGAAATTAGCTCTGGCTACATTTGTAAGTTCAAAAGCATTCCAAAGATTATATTCAGCCTGGATTACATCTGGACGATTTCTAAGTAGTTGGGTTGGAACGCCGATTTTCAGCTCAGTCGTTATTTCCTGATCCGACAGTTCCGTCCGCTCTATTTCCCTAGGCGATTTACCTAGTAATATAGACATGCTATTTTCCATCAATCTCATATCATTTTTAAGATCTATTAGAATCGCCTGTGCCGTGTACACTTGGGCTTCTGTTTGCTTTACAGCAGCCGCAGTTACATTACCAGCCTCTTTTAACGCTTTGTTAGTTTCAAGGCTATTTCTTCTGGTTTCTACTGTTTGCTCGGTTACTTTTATCTGCTCATCCAAAGAGAGCAATTGATAATAAGTAGAAGCAATGTTAGAGATAAGTGTCGTTTTAACCGCTTGGTGTGCCGCCACACTTTGCAAGTAAGACGCTTCATAAGCTCTTTTGTTACTTCTAATTTTACCCCAAATATCAGCTTCCCAGGAAAGATTTCCAGAAATCTCGTATTGATCGATGTGATCACCAATAGATCCACTAGGGACATTTCCTAATTGTAACCCCATCTGGCTATTTTTAGAAAAATAATTTCTAGTAAAAGTACCGTTACCACTCAGGGTAGGAAAATAACCCGCTTTTCCTTGTTTTAGGTATGCTTCGGAAGCTAAGATTTGCTGCATAGCCACCCTAATATCAATATTATTCTCCAATCCTTCTTCAATGTATTGTTGTAAAACAGGATCGGTGAATAAATCTCTCCAGGAGACATCTGCCATAGTAATACTATCCTGTGGCAGATTATCTGTTCTGAAGTTTTCTTCTTTAACAACTTCTGGTCTTTCATATTCTTTAGCTACAAAACAAGATTGTAAACTACATAAGAGTATTGGGAATACCAGAAATTTAAAACTGATGTATTTTTTCATCTTTAAATTCTTTTCTAAGATTCTGTTTTTTCTACTGCTTCAGGTTTCTTACCTATCTTTTCCTGTAGCCATTGGAACACGATAAAGAGAATTGGGATAACAAAGATTCCTAATAAAGTCCCTATTAATAATCCTCCTACGGCACCAGTTCCTATAGATCGGTTTCCTTCTGCTCCTACACCAGATGCTAATACCAACGGCATCAAACCTAATATAAAGGCGAAAGAGGTCATAAGAATAGGTCTTAAACGTGCTTTAGCACCGTCGATACCTGCATCTACAATAGACTCTCCGTTTCTTCTACGTTGTATCGCAAACTCAACGATAAGAATCGCATTCTTTGCTAAAAGTCCAACCAACATGATCAAGGCGATCTGGAAGTAAATATTATTTTCCAGTCCCATAAATTTAGTACTGATATATGCTCCAAAAATACCTAGTGGTAAAGAAAGAATTACAGAAAACGGAAGTAAATAACTTTCATATTGCGCTGCTAGTAGGAAATACACAAATACCACACAAAGAATAAAGATCATGATCGTTTGGCTACCAGCATTAACCTCTTCTCTGGTAAGTCCTGAATAGGCTGTAGTATAGTTAGAGCCTAATTTGCTAATCTCACTATTTACGATATCAATACCATCACCAGAACTAAATCCAGGATTCATGGCAACCGTTAGTTTAGTTGAATTAAACAGGTTAAACCTTGTTACAGATTGAGGACCGTAAACCCTTTTTAAAGTAACGTACTCACTTAACGGAGACATCTCATCTGTTGAAGTTCTAACAAACATTTGGTTTAGGTCGTTAGCTTCTGCGCGATCATTAGGATAAGCCTGAATATAAACCCTGTATTGTTTACCAAATCTAGAAAAATCTGCCGCATAAATACCACCAATATATCCTTGCATTGTTGCAAAAATGTCACTTATCGTAACTCCGGTTTGCTTAGCAAGTGGAATGTTAATATCCATTTGATATTGTGGATAGTTAGTATTGAAAGCCGTTTGTGCATACTGCACTTCAGGATGCGACATGATGCTTTGCATGAACTTTTGGTTGGCTTCATCTAAATCTTTGAAGCTACCGCTAGAGCGATCCAATAAATTCACTTCTACTCCCGAGGATGAACTAAATCCTGGAATACTAGGAGGAGAGAAGAATATAATATTAGCATCTGGGATAGTCGCAGCGGTTCCAAAAAGTTTTCCTGTAATTGCTTCTACAGATAACGAATCTTCACCACGTTTACTCCAATTGTCTAATTTTATAAATCCTAAGGCATAGTTACTACCCTGTCCATTTAACAAACTAAATCCATCAACCATGTTCAATCCATCAACACCTGGGATATTCTTTACTTTATTGTAAAGCTCCTCAGTAATTTGATGAGTTTTATCTAAAGAAGAACCTGCTGGCAATTCTACGTTGGCAAATACGATTCCTCTATCTTCATTAGGAACAAAACCTGTTGGGGTAGTTGTGGCAGTCCACCAGATTCCTACTCCCGATAAAATTAAGATTAGCACTGTAATCCATTTATTCTTATAAAGGAACTGTAATGATTTACCGTAACGTTGAATCATTGCATTGAATCCTCTGTTGAAGGCTGCGTAGAATCGCTGTAAATAGTTCTTCTTTTTGTCTTTATCCTCATCTTCGTCGTGAGGTTTTAAAAATAGTGCACACAACGCAGGACTTAGTGTTAATGCGTTTACCGCAGAAATAGCAATGGCTACAATTAATGTAATACCAAATTGCTCATAAAATACACCTGTGGGTCCTGTAATAAAAGTTACGGGGATAAAAACCGCTGCCATAACAAGTGTAATAGAAATAATTGCACCAGAAATTTCGTGCATTGCATCTAATGTAGCATCATGTGCAGATTTAGCCCCTTCATCCAATTTAGCATGAACGGCTTCTACAACCACAATGGCATCATCCACTACAATACCAATCGCCAGCACGAGGGCAAATAACGTTAGTAAGTTTATGGAATACCCAAAAAGATTCAGGAAGAAAAATGTCCCAATAATCGACACCGGCACTGCAATAGCAGGGATAAGTGTAGATCTAAAATCCTGTAGGAATATAAATACTACAATAAATACTAAGATAAATGCTTCAACAAGTGTGTGAACCACCTTCTCGATAGAAGCGTTCAAAAATTCATTAGTATCGTAAGGAATAAAAACCTCAATTCCGTCAGGGAAATCTTTCTGAAGTTCATCTAATCGAGACTTAATGTTTTTGATGATTTCCTGTGCATTAGAGCCTTTAGTTTGATAAACCGCCATACTCACACTAGGATTACCTAAAGTATTAGAGCTTACCTGATACGATTGGGCATCTAATTGAATATCTGCAACATCTTTAAGTCTTAGAAATTCTCCATTTCCAAGCGCTTTAATGATAATATCTTCGTACTGTCCTTCTTCTTTGTAACGACCTGGATATTTGATTGTGTAAGAGAATGTTTCTCCACTATTTTGTCCCAGTGTACCTGCTGCTGCCTCTAAACTTTGCTCATTTAATGCAGAAATAACATCTGACGGGACAAGATTATATGAAGTTAAACGGTCTGGTTTTAACCATATTCTCATAGAGTAATCCTGACGAGAGAATACGTTTACATCACCAACACCAGCTACCCTTTTAAATTCTGGTACAACATTAATATTTAGGTAATTGTTTAAGAATGTCGCATCATAATTAGGATTAGTGGTGTAAAAAGACATAAACATCAGCGAACTTGTCTGTTGCTTTTGCGTGGTTACACCAGCTTGTGTTACCTCTTGCGGCAATAATGGATTGGCAAGGGCAACCCTGTTTTGTACGTTTACCGCATCGATATCGGGATCGGTATCCTGTTCAAAATAAACAGTGATTTCAGCAGTACCGTTATTGGTTGCACTAGAAGTAATGTATGTCATTCCTTCTACTCCGTTTATCTGCTCTTCAATAGGAATAATTACACTCTCCAAAATGGTTTCTGCACTGGCTCCTGTATAAGTAGCAGATACTTTTACCGTTGGTGGTGCAATATCTGGGTATTGCTCTATTGGTAAATTGCTAAGTCCCAAAACTCCCAAAATAACAATGATAATAGATATCACTGTAGAGAGGACGGGCCTTTCTATAAATGTTTTAAGCATTACTTTTGTTATCTAAGGATTATTGAAATAATTGATCTACCGGCTTAGCGATGCTATCAAATGGTACTTCCTGAGGTTTTATAGTCGCGCCTGGTCTTAGTTTCCCAGCTCCTTTTGCAACTATTTTATCGCCTTCTTTTAATCCAGAAGTGATCACATATAAATTACCAACATTCGCTTTGGTTTTTATTTTTATGGCATCTACTTTGTTGCTATCGGCAACTTTATAAGCCATAATGCTTCCTTGTTGCTCGAAAGTCGCGTTTTGTGGAACTACAGGAACTTCTTTATATGTTACCGGTATCTTGATCGTTCCGCTATTACCATTGGTAATTAGCTGGTTTGGATTGTCGAAGATCGCTCTAAAACTAACCGTACCAGTATTTTGATTAACCTGTCCTGTAACCGTCTGGATTTTACCTTTTTCTCCGTAAGTTTCACCATTAGTTAGTACAAGACTAATTTCTGGGAAATTATTTACTTTATCCTGGCGGTTTTCTCCTTCTGTAGACTGTATAAAATCTAAGTAGTCAGACTCGTTCATAGCAAAGTATGCGTATACTTTTTCGATATCTGAAACTGTAGTTAAAGGAGTAGAATCTGTTGGGCCTACAAGAGTTCCCTGTCTTAATCTTATTGAACCTACATAACCATCAACCGGGCTTTTTACCGTTGCATAGCCAATATTAGCAGTAATACCTTCGTATTTACTTTTAGCCTGCTCTAAGTTTGCTTTAGCCGTTTCTAATTGAACTTCACTAACAATATCTTTTTCAACTAGTGGTTTAATTTTATCAACTTCTACCTGCGCAGCATTTACACTTGCTTTAGCAGCATTAGCATCTTGTGTTAGTGACTGGGTTTCTAATTTAAATAGCGCCTGTCCTTTTTTAACACGTTCACCTTCATCTACTAGTACTTCCTGGATATATCCCTGTACTTTTGCACGAACATCACTATTTACAATACCTTCAATTCTGGTAGGGTAGGAGTTATATCCTGTGAGTGTTTTTGCTGGTATAGAAATTACCGGATAAGGCATTGCCTGCTGTTGCTGGCCTTGGGCTTGTTGCTGATTCGATTTGTCTTCTCCGCAAGATACGAGCATGAGAACTCCGGCGACAAAACCCATATAAGCTTTAATTTTTCTCATTTTATAATAATTAGGGGGTAAAGATTATTAGCTTTTTATTTTCGACATTTTTTGTATAACATTCTCAATATTCAATTTTTGAGACTCTAGATATTCTCTAAAGAGCAAAGCTGTCTGTCCATTCATTTGAAATTTTTGATTGTTATTTTTTGTATTGAAGTTTATAATTTTGTCCATCAATTTTATTTCTTCAGAAATGTTGAGATGATATTCTTCGAGGGTGTTTTTTAAGTAGAATGTGCTCGCTCTGAAATATCGTTTCCTATCTCCCGATTTCGTGAAATATTCTATTTTCTTTAGTTGTAAAAGATGGTTAAGATGCGTAGAAACTGAACTTTTGCTTGCACTTGTGATCTCTAGAATTTCATCGAAAGTATGCCCGTCTTTTGGCGAAAGAATCATTATAGCATAGATTCTTGCCGCTAATGGAGCTAATTGATGAATCTGTTCGAAGTGCACACCTATCTCTTCAATCAACTGGCTTTTTTCCTCTGAACAACAACTCATATTTAAAAAATTTGAGGTGCAAAGGTATGATTGGTTCGGAAACTACCGAACTAATTAAACTTAAAAAAAAGTTAATTATTTGTTACTGCGCAGAAAGTCAAGCTCATTGCTTTTTAAAAGGAAGCCCACACGTATAACACTACGATATTGATCGTATTCGATTAGATTTTCATCATAGCCCGTAAACCATTCTAAGACTAAAAACTGATTTACGCTATTAAAAGGATTGTATAAAATACGTGGTCGTGCAGCACCTTTCCAATCCCAGGATAATCCTTTTTGGATCATCAATTGTGCATAAAGCTTGTTTGGGATAAACTCATAATCAAAATTTAATTGGCCGTATCCTGAATAATCCATCAAATCTGGATTACCCTCTTTGTAAGAAAAAGGAATCCATCCTTTTACACCGGCGATCAATTTATCATTAATAGCCAAATTGAAGTCTAAAGAAACAAAATTCCAACTACGAGAATAAATACTATCACGCCCGTTAGATTCATGTTCTAAAGCTAACGTTCCAAGAGAATTTACTTTACCGCTTTTATCATAAAAGTATTTGGAATAAGCAACTCCCGGGTTGAAGTTTATCTCCTCAAAAGGACTGGAAAACTCGTAAATATTCCAAAATGCTTTTTGAGTATATTTTATATATAAGTAAGAATCCTGCGGAACTTTTTTTCTGAAAATTAGCTGCTTAAAACTAATCTGGTATTTCGCATCTGCCGTTTGTTTATTGATGGACGTATGCGTGGGAATCCCGGTAATAAAGTAATTGTCTTTATGGATGGTAAAAGAAGGCAATACCGCAAGACTGTCTTTCAAGGTCTCTTTGGTAAGACCTTGAGCATTTAGGGTATTCAGAAAACAGAAAAATAGCAGGGAAAAGAAGATCTTCATTAATTAATAGGCTTTTTATGTAAATTCAATTTAGAGAAAGCGCTTAGTCGTACCTTTAAAATTTTAATAACTCAAAATTCGAAAAATTTTCGCAAAGGTTTTTAACTTTTTGAAATTAAGAATCTTATTATTTGAAAAAGCATGACTGAAATACATTTAATAGCAATTACTCACCATAAATTCCAATGTTTAACTCTCCATTTCGATTCATCGTAGCGCGATACATGCCGGCGGTATTAAATTCCATCGCAACATTTCCTTCATGGTCAATGGCGATAATGCCACCATCACCACCCATCTCTGGTAATTTTTTCTGAATAACTTCCATAGCAGCTTCTTGTAAACTCAAGCCTTTATAGTCCATTAAAGCTGAAATATCATAAGCAATCACACCTCGAATAAAAAACTCTCCCCAGCCGGTAGAAGATACTGCACAAGTGGCATTGTTTGCATACGTTCCTGCACCAATTATGGGAGAATCGCCAATTCTATTCCATTTTTTATTGGTCATTCCGCCAGTAGAAGTTCCCGCAGCAAGATTTCCGTTCTTGTCCAGAGCCGCACAACCTACAGTGCCAAATTTTGAATCTTTTATAAAACTGTCGTAATTGGCCGCTGTTTTATTTCCTGCTTTTTTGGCTTCCCGCTCTTTTAAATGCTGTAAACTTTTAAAGCGGTTTTCTGTATAAAAGTAGCTGGGGTCAACAATTTCTAATCCGTGGGATGCTGCAAACTCTTCAGCGCCTTTCCCGGCTAGTAATACATGTTCTGAATTTTCCATAACCTCGTAAGCCAGGTTTATAGGATTTTTTACGTTGGTAACACCAGCAACGGCACCTGCATTTAAGGTTGCTCCATCCATAATTGAAGCGTCTAATTGATTGGTTTCATCGTTCGCAACACTGCTCCTTTAGCCGAATTAAATAGCGGTGAATTTTCCATCACATTAATAGTTCGTTGCACAGCTTCGATTGCTGTACCGCCATCGGCAAGAATTTGATGTCCGGTTTTTATAGCTTCTTTTAATTTGGCTTTATAGGCGTTTTCTAAAGAATCGCTCATATTTTCTTTTAGGATCGTTCCTGCGCCACCATGAATCACAATTCCGAAATTAGGAATACTGTCCGTTTTTTTCTCTTCGGAAGTAGCTGTGTTTTGAGAAGTGTTTTTATGTGAGGTTTCTCCGCAGGAAATAAAGGCGAAAATGCTAAAAATAAGGAGTAGTTTTTTCATCGAATATGGAGTTTATTAGGCTTGAAGTTATAGAAATTTATTGAAACGGACTTAGTTTTTGCGTTAGTGATAGTAGTGGAAAGCCCGTAAAGCGCCTTTTTTGGCGCTGCGGACTTGCAACGGATAGCACGGTGGGCAAAAAGCGGAGCGATTTGCCCAAACGCCCTTATTTGCTAAGTCTAAATCGTTTACCGAAATCTGGATTAGATCTTAAGCTTCATTTTGCGTTGATAATGCTTTGAGAATCTGGAGATAATTGCCGAATCTTGATTTTCTTTTGCTCATATTATGTAATTTTAGGTTCAAAATAGAGAATATGGCTGTTGCAAAACCTTTTAACCTTAACAAGTGGATCGAAGAGAATAGAGATACGCTAAAACCACCTGTTGGGAATCGAAATTTGTATAGAGATGCCGGTGATTTTATTGTAATGATCGTTGCCGGGCCTAATGCAAGAAAGGATTATCATTATAACGAAACTGAAGAATTATTCTATCAATTAGAAGGGAATATTCAGGTAAATATTCAAGAAGATGGACAGAAGAGAACGATGGAATTAAGACCTGGGGATATGTATTTAAATCCCGGTAAAATTCCGCATTCTCCCGTACGAGAAGAAGGTTCTTTGGGATTGGTTGTAGAGCGCAAAAGAGCGCATTTAGAAGGGGAAGATGGCTTGCTTTGGCATTGTGATAATTGCAACCATAAGTTATATGAGGTTTATTTTCCTTTGGAAGATATCGAAGTAGATTTTTTAAAGCATTTTAAATATTTCTACGAGAATGAAGATTTAAGAACCTGTGATAATTGTGGAGAGGTGATGCCTGTAGATCCACGATTTGTAGCCGATGAATCTTAGATTGAGTATTAAGTTATACCATAAAAAATGAGTGAAATTGCTAAACAGTTCGGGATCGATAAAGCTTTAAAAGAATTAGGGCTACAAGAAATAAATAATGGAACTTCTACGGGGAAAGATTTTTTCGGTAACGGAGAAATTATCGAATCATATTCTCCGGTAGATGGAGCTTTGATTGGAAAAGTAAAAGCAACTACGGCAGATGATTACGAAAAAGTAATCACAACAGCAGAAAAAGCTTTTAAGGAGTGGCGAACAATGCCGGCACCACAACGCGGAGAAATTGTTAGAAAATTTAATGATGAATTACGCCGCTTAAAAGAACCACTAGGGAAACTCGTTTCTTACGAGATGGGAAAATCTTACCAAGAGGGTTTAGGTGAAGTTCAGGAAATGATCGATATCTGTGATTTCGCCGTAGGTCTTTCTCGACAATTACACGGATTAACGATGCATTCTGAACGTCCCGGACATAGAATGTACGAGCAATATCATCCGCTTGGAGTAGTAGGAGTAATTTCTGCATTTAACTTTCCTGTGGCCGTTTGGTCTTGGAATACCGCTTTAGCTTGGGTTTGTGGTGATGCTTGTATCTGGAAAGGTTCAGAGAAAACTCCGCTTACCTCGGTAGCTTGTCAAAACATTGCGGCACGTGTATTTTCTGAAAACGGAGTGCCAGAAGGGATTTCTTGTCTAATCACAGGAGATTATACCGTAGGAGAAATGATGACTAAAGATGAGCGTATTCCGCTAATTTCTGCAACCGGTTCTACCCGAATGGGCAAAACTGTAGCCAAAGAAGTTGCCGGACGTTTAGGGAAATCTCTTTTAGAATTAGGCGGAAATAACGCCATTATTGTTACTCCAGATGCGAATATTAAAAATACAGTAATCGGAGCTGTTTTTGGGGCGGTAGGAAGTTGCGGACAACGTTGTACTTCTACCCGTCGATTAATTGTTCACGAAGATATTTATGATAAAGTAAAAAATGCGGTTGTTGATGCCTACAAGCAAATTAAGATTGGCAACCCTTTAGATGAAAACAATCACGTGGGGCCGCTAATCGATAAAGATGCGGTGAAAAATTACCAACACGCTTTAGAAAAAGTAGTTGAAGAAGGGGGTAAGGTTTTAGTTGAAGGTGGTGTTTTAGAAGGTGAAGGTTACGAAAGCGGTTGTTATGTAAAACCAGCCATTGCCGAAGCTGAAAATCATTTTGAAATCGTGCAACACGAAACATTTGCTCCGGTACTTTATATTATGAAGTATAAAGGTGATGTTGCCGATGCTTTAGAATTACAAAACGGAGTTCGCCAAGGACTTTCTTCTGCAATTATGACCAATAATTTACGAGAAGCTGAGCGTTTCTTATCTGTGGAAGGTTCAGATTGTGGAATTGCCAATGTAAATATCGGGACTTCCGGTGCTGAAATTGGTGGCGCTTTTGGAGGTGAAAAAGATACCGGTGGTGGTCGCGAGTCTGGTTCTGATGCGTGGAAAGTTTATATGCGTAGACAAACCAATACCATAAATTACACTACAGAATTGCCGCTAGCGCAAGGGATAAAATTTGATTTATAGTTTTTAGGTCTGGAATTTCAGATTTAAGAAATGAGATAAAAACCTCACAGATTTTCAAAGTCTGTGAGGTTTTTGCTTTCCTAAACATTCTGTTTTCTAAATTCATTGGGGGAACGATGAATTAACTGATGAAAAGCATAACTGAATGCAGAAATACTATTATAGCCGCAACTATAGGCAATTTCAGTAATTGAAAGTTCGGTTTGTAAAAGCATTTCCATACTTTTTATAATGCGGGTAAGTTTTACATATTGTAGAAATGACGTCTCCATATTTCTCTGAAATAACCGGGATAGCGTACGGGGAGTTTGTCCAAATTCTTCGGCTATTTTATCTAAATACAAATCCTGATCGATATTAAGATGTATATACCTTAAAATAGGTTGTAAGATTTCATTTTCGGTTGTGGGTAAAACAATTGGCAAAGGATTTTCAGCAACATTTAGTACAATATTTTTCATTGCGATTAGAAACTCAAATTCGGCACCATCTTTTTTTGAAATATCGCCTCGCCACTCGGCAGTATGATAAATCATTTCCATTAAAAGATTGGTTACAGGAAAGATTCCACCGCGTTCCTGGAGCTTATGATCTTGAGGGATAACCCATTTTGGGAAGAAAATATTCCGGATCATTTTTACTGAAGTTCGCGACGTAACATTATGCTCCCTTCCTGCCGGGATCCAAATAAAATGCCTCGCAGGGAAAAAATAAGATTTGTTTCTCGTATTTAAAAAAGCCACTCCACCTTCAACATAACTTAATTGATGTTTGTTGTGACTGTGCATAGGAAGTAGTTCTTCAATTTTGGTATGATGTACAAAGAAACTTTCTCCATCTCGTTTTACTTTCTCTAAAAATGGATGCATCTGAAATTTTTAATATTGGCTGAAATTATAAAATATTTGTCTATTTTTTGAAAATAAGCCTCGATAATTCATCTGAAATTTGCAAAATGAAATTTAAGATGACACATAAGATTTCAGCTTGCCTGCTATTTTGCTTTTTCTCTCTAAGTATGAGTAAAATAGCAAGCGCACAGGTTTTGAAAGACAGCATTCCTTTAAGTTTAGAAGAAGCTTGGAGCCGAGCCAATACCTATAGCAAAGAAATTCGACTTAGTGCGTTTGACGCCGAAATTGGAAAAGAAAAAATTATCGATGCTAAACGCCAGCGACTACCCGAGATAGGCGTAGAAGGTAGTTATGGACAGCTTTCTAATATTCCCGTTTTTACTGATGGATTTCCTAATGATGCGGATTATATTCACTTGGAAGATCACACCACTTACAGCGCTGGTGTAGAAGCCTACTTCAATTTATATAATGGGAATAAAACGAATCTTCAAATTGAAGAAGCTGAAACAAAGCAAGAATTGCTCACTTATCTGGAAGAAGAAACCAGTGCGGCCATTCATTATAAAGTAGCAGAAGCTTATTTGCAAATGCAGCGTTCTATGGAGTTTAATCAATTAATTCTTCAAAATATAGAACGAAATAAAAAGCGTTTAGATCAAATCACCAAATTGTATAAAAATGGCGTGGTTTTAAAAAGTGATTTGTTACGCGCAAAACTTCAGCTTTCACGACAGCACACAAATTTGTTGGAAATGAAAAATCAGGTTGAACTTTCCACGCAATCCCTAAATATTTTGGTGGGATTTGAAGATGAACAGCCCATAAAACCAACCGATAGTATTTGGGTGAATATTTTAAAAGCGGAACAAACTTATCGAGATTATAGGAATGAAGCACTAGACATTTCTCCCCGCACAAGAATTGCAGAGAAGCAAATCGAGATCAAAGAACTTCAGGAAAAAGAATTAAAAGCAGATAAGCTTCCTAAAATTGGGCTGTTTGGAGATTACACCTATTCTTATCCTCAAATTAAATTATACCCTTACGAAACAGCTCCGTATTTGTTGGGTGTTGCAGGAATCAAGCTTTCTTATAACATTTCAGCTTTATATCACGACAAGCATAAAGAAGAAGCTGCAAAGATTGCAGTAGATCGGCAAAAATTAGAAAAGCAACATACCGAAGATAATTTGAGAAAAGGTGTAAAAGCGGCCTATAAACATTTGCAGGAAGATCTAGAGAAGATAGAAATTTCTAAAATGAATATTGAACAGGCTCAGGAAAGCTATCGTATTGTTAACCAAACTTATTTCAATCAGCTTTCATTGCTAACAGATCTTTTAGAAGCCGATACGCAATTATTACAAGCGAAATTTGAACTGGTAAACAATCAAATTTCAGCAAGATTACATTATTACCAATTACTAAAAATCACAGGCGAATTATAATGAGCGAGCAAGTTAAGAAATACGAGAAATTAGATAAGACGGTTGTAAAATCAACTTACATTGTTGCCTTGATCATTTTATTAGGTCTAATTGTTTGGGGTGCTTTTACGCTGGATCGGTTTTGGCGATACGAAGAAACTAACGATGCTCAGGTAAAAGAATATATAAATCCTATACTAAGTAGAGCCAATGGTTATGTTGAAGAAATACGCTATAGCGATCATCAACAGGTAGCCAAAGGAGATACTTTGGTAATTTTAGATACCGATGAAGCCAATGTGAGCTTGCAGGAAGCCAAAGCAGCTTTAGCGTCTGCTGAAGCGCAATTAAAAGTTTTAGAAAGTAATGTGACTACCGCAACCAGCAGTGCCAGTGTAAATGAAGCGAAAATTAGTGCAGCTAAAGCCAAATTATGGCAACAACAGCAGGAGTTTGATCGTTACGAAAAACTGCTAGAAGGAGAAGCCGTAACTCAGCAACAGTTTGAAGATATTAAAACTCGGTTAGAAGTTGCGAAATCGAACTATGCAGCCATTAAAAATTCGTTTAGTACTTCACAAGGTAAAACCAGAGATGTGAGTGCTCAAATTGCAGTGGCTAAAGCAGCTATAGAACAAAAGAAATCGGTTTTAAAACGCATTCAGCTGAATTTAAAATATAGCGTAATCGTAGCACCGTCTGATGGTTATATGGGCAAAAAGAACTTGCAAAAAGGACAGTATATTCAAAAAGGACAAACGCTTGGTTTTATTGTAGATCAAAATCAGGGAAAATGGGTTGTGGCTAATTTTGAAGAAACGCAGATTGCAACAATGCAGGAAGGTAAAGAAGCTCAAATTACCATCGATGCGTATCCTGATGAAACTTTCCACGGAAAAATAGAATCTTTATCTCCAGCTACAGGATCAGAATTTTCTTTACTACCAACGAACAACGCTACCGGAAACTTTGTGAAAATTACGCAACGTTTTCCTGTACGTATTTTATTTACCGATGAGGCTGCTAAACTTAAAAAACTTCGCGCAGGAATGAATGCTGAAGTTTTTGTACCCAAATCTTAACCTATGGCAAGTGAAAAAAATCAGGCTATTTTTAAAAGCTGGGCCACAGACTGGTTAATTTTACTGGCAATCTTTCTTTTTTTACTTCCGATAGCTTCTGTGCTCGGGATTTATTTGGCAGGGACAAATAGTGCTGCTACTTATTACGGCATAGATAGTACCGATGTTCGCTACTCGGTAGTGGTGTTTTATCTGGCAATTGCCAGTGCCTTTCCATTAGAGAAAAGTTTTTTTAATTATTTCTCATCAAAAAGTTACTTAATAGGAGCGAGCATCGTATTTGTTTGCATAAATCTGATCTTATATTTCACCAATAGTTTTGCAGTATTACTGATTTTGAGATTTGTTGGAGGCGCACTTTCTCTTAGTTTTATAGGAATATCTTTCAGTCTTATTTTCAGGCAATTTCATGCGCAAAGAAGCAGAGTTTTGGGATATGCGACTTTATATTCCTGTTTATTTGTAACCGCACCTTTGGCTCAAATTTTAGATGCCAATGTTTTTACTCATTACGATTTCAATACCATTTTTCTAATTAAAATTTATATGGTGTTGCCGGGATTGTTACTATTCCTTTTTCTGCTGAAAAGTAATGTTGATCTAAGACCAGAAGGTAAGCTTCCGTTTAAAGGTGTAGACTGGCAGAGTTTTGTGATCTATTCTGCAGCCTTATTGCTAATTGGTTATATTCTGCTTTATGGGCAATATTACCATTGGTTTAAAAGTTTGAAAATTACTTTTTGTATGATTGCTTTTATATTTCTGTTGCTGGTATTTGTATTACGGCAGCTGAAATTAAAAACTCCTTACATCAGTTTGAAAATCTTTAAAGTGAGAAACTTTAGAATTGGTATGGTCTTGCTCTTTGTGTTTTACCTAGCCAAAGGTGATACCAGTGTACTTTACGGATTTTTTAGAAACAGTGTCCAGCTAGATGCTTATCATCAGGGTTATGTGATGCTATTAAACGGATTCGGAATTGTTCTAGGCGCCTTTTTAAGTGCCAGATTTATTTTAGCCGGTAGAAAAATACGACTGATATGGCTTACCGGTTTTGGTTCTTTGCTATTATATCATTTGTTGAGTTTAAATGTCCTTGGAAATCAGGCAGAAATGTCTACTTTACTATTGCCTTTATTTTTACAAGGTTTCGGGAATGGTGTGTTGATTGTTTCCATCGTTATTTTTTATGTCACTTCAGTAGCTTCTGAAATTGGATTCTCGGCTTCGGTAACAGGTGTCGCTTTTCGATTTTTCTCTTTTACAGCCAGTATGGCTTTGGTCGCTTTTATGGGATTACATCAGCAAAAAATACATCAGCAATCTTTCGCAGCAAATATTACTGCAGATAATCCAGTGGCGATGCAGGAGATTTCAAAATATTCAAATGCGTTACAGCAAGAAGGAAAGTTGGTAGCATCTAACAAAGCGGCAAAAGCTTTATTAAATAAAGAAGTTGGGAAGCAGGCAAACCTGATGTTTGCTAGGGATTACTTTATTTATATGAGTATATTTATAGGATTAGTGATGTTAGCGATTGCAGTGATCCCACATTTTCACTATAAAATACGCAAGATAGGAGCAAAATTAATTCCGGTCTAAAGCATAAACCGGAATTAATTTCAATTCAATTCTTTATTTGGTTTTCTTTACGTATTGGGTAAGAATCACAATGTTCTGTCCTTCTACACGACCTTCAATCTGTTCAGCATTATCCCAAACTAAAGAAATTCTATGAACAGCTGCACCACGCTTTGCGGTAAAATTAGCACCTTTTACATCTAAATCTTTAATTAGTACCACAGAGTCACCATCGGCAAGAATATTACCATTACTGTCTTTGTGGATTATTTTTTCAGTTTCTTCTTCGGTTTCTTTTGTTGCTTTTGCCCAAGCTGATGCTTCTTCGTCTAAGTACATCATTTCAAGTAGATCTTGCGGCCAACCTTCGCTACGCAATCTGTCTAACATTCTCCAGGCCACAACTTGTACCGGTAAATGTTCACTCCACATACTGTCATTTAAACAATGCCAGTGATTGGGATTTACTTTTTCTGGATCTTCGATTTGAGAAACACAAGTGCTACACGCTAGAATAGAGTCTTCTAAAGTTCCTTCTGAAGTTGGCGGTACCTGATAAATTTGTAAATCTTGGTCGTTACCACATAATTCACATTTGTTGCCACTGCGTTCTACTAATTGTTTTTCAAGTACACTCATATTCTATAATTTTTTGCAAAAATACATTTTATTATTGCTTACAGAATAAAATGAAAGGATTTGTTAAAATTAAGTTAGCGTCTTTGTCTCGCTGCTCCACGAGTTCGGCATAATCTTTTTGAAGAAATTATATTGCTGAAATTTAAAGCTTTTTAGTGTTTATCTCTTTGAAGAATTCTGCGCGATAAGTGTCACCTAGCGGAAGATTTTTTCCGTCGATCCAAACTTCAGAAGTATCGGTTTTTTTAATTTTATTTAGAGCAACGATATACGATTTATGAATTTTAATAAATTGATCTTCAGGCAGACTTTGTTGGATTTTCTTCAATGTATTGTAAGTCACTAGCTGCTCGTTTTTGGTGTGAATCACAACGTAGTTTTTAATACTTTCAGCAAATAAAATTTCATCGAGTTTTACTTTCTGAAATCTGTTTTTTCCATCAGTTTTTACAAAAAAATAGTCATCAGATTGTATAATTTCAGTAATTATTTCCGAAGAAAATTTCTTTTTTACTTTCTCTACAGCCTCAATAAATCTGGGGAAAGCAATAGGTTTTAAAAGATAATCGACTGCATTTACCTGAAATCCTTCAATCGCAAATTGCGTATAAGCGGTGGTAAAGATGATATTGGTCGAATCGCCGATCATTTTTGAAAGCTGAATTCCGGTAAGATCGGGCATTTGAATATCCAGAAATACTAGATCTGGATTATGCTTTTTGATGAGGTCTAAACCTTCTAAAGCATCGGTAGTTGAAGTCAGCAATTCAATATTCTTCATTTTCCCCACGAAAGTTTTCAAAACTTTAATTGCTGGCGGTTCGTCGTCGATGATGATGCATTTTAAAGATTCTGCCATTAGTCTAAAGGAAATTGAAGGGTTACGAAATAAGAATTTTCTTTGCTGAAGTGCTCTAGGTGATAGTCTTTACCAAAAAGTAAAGCTAGTCTCTGCTCAATATTTTTATAGCCAATTCCCGATTCATCATAATTTTGCTGAGGTTTGAAAAAGTTTTCGACTTTAAAATGAAGTTGATTTTTGTCGATTTTCAATAGAATGTCAACAGGTTTTTCTGGCTGATTTAAAATTCCGTGTTTAAATGCATTTTCAACAAAATGAATTAAAAGTAAAGCGGGGATTTTTTCGTTGCCGACCGCTTCAGGGAAACTAGCGTTTATAAAAAGCTGATTTGAAAACCGACGCTGAAAAAGATTGATATAATTTTTAATAAAATGGATTTCATCTTTCAGCAAAACATATTCTCCTTCATTTTCGTAAGTGACATAGCGAAGCATTTCAGAAAGTTTAAGAATATCGTCGCTCAGTTTTTCATCGACCACCAAAGCGTCTGCATAAAAACTATTAAGTGTGTTGAATAAAAAATGCGGACTCAACTGTGATTTCAACACCTGAAGTTCGGCTTGTTTTTTCTCCAAACTTAGTTCACTAATTCGCTTATTGATGCTGAATTGATATTTCACAAAATAAAAGATCAAACTCAATAAAAATATCCGAATCGCGTAATAGGAATTATCGAATATGTAATAGAGCGGTTTACGCGAGTTTTCGTAGTAATTATGCACTCCGGTAAAACTGTAAACAATCACTTCTTCTATAAGGTAACGAAGACCGACGAAATACAGCAAACTAAAAATTAAGCCTAGACATAAATATCCCCATTTTTTCTGCGGAATCGTTTTGGGAGCGATAAAACTGTACACCAGATAAAACAAGCTCATTTGCAAAAGTGCAAACTCTAGATCTTTTAAGCTGAATGTTGTAGATCCCTGAAGCACAATTTCAGCAAAAATATCCATTGCAAAAAAGAGTACCCAAAAGATCAAATGATATGTAACTTCCTGTTTCTTGGTCATAAGTCGTTTAACAATAATACAGTAATTTCAGGAAAATTTGCTTTTAGTTCTTTTTCGATGCGATAAATATGCGCTGCACCTACGATAACAACGCTTCTTGTTGCTGAATTTTCCACGATTTGAGAACCTATGTTTTGTGCCATGTTATGATTTCTACGATTCCAAAAATTCAAGCCTTCGAGACAACTTTCTGTTTGATTTTTTACATAGCTGAAAGAGGCTAGTTGATCTAAGCGTTTTAGGGATTTTCTTTTATTTACGTAGAAGCCCAATCGACCAAAGAGTGCAGGAACAATAGCTTTGTTGTAATGCTTTTTATTTAGTTTACGATTAATTTCATTATCGCCATTTTCTCCACCATCTTTTGCGCAATTTTGCCAGGCTTGATGATATTCTTTATTAGTTTGTTGATCGTCCATTGATTGTAATTTTTTGATGTTTAATTGTAAGGCAAGTTTGGCGGTGAGATCGCCATCTTCGTGCCGAGTAGGTTTTGATGAACCCTTAATCCCATATTGCTGAATATAAGAATAGAAGTCATAATTCGCGTAATCACGCAGGTAAGCGAAAGAAGTGATGATGCTTTGTAAGTTTTTTGGCGTTAATGCATTGAAGTCTTTCTTTAATAATTGCTGAAATCGATATTGGTCAAAATTATAGTGCTTTTGAAGCGAATCTGAAAGCGAGTAAAATTCTTTATAACTGTTAGACCAGCCATCTTTTAGATACTCCCAACTAATAGAATCGTTGGGGTGTGGTGTTTCTACATAGATAGCTTCAGGTTGATATTTCACCGCCCTTTTTAAAAGCGGTTTGTAACTATGCCTTACTATTTTTGGAACTTTATGCATGGTTCCTATAAGTAAAACTTCTTTTTGTTGTCCAAACGAGATCTGGCTTAGCGCTATAAAAATGAAGATGTTGATTATTTTTTTCATGATTACAACTCATTAAATTTAACCAATTCAAATTCTGGAGTGCATTTAAAAAGCCATTTTAAAATAGAGACATGGCCGGCTCCAAAAATTACTAAGATTCGGTCATTCTGGTTATAATTTATTTTCTGAATTTTTCTAAAGATCCTAAGATTTCTATTCATCCAAAACATAGACAAAGCATCGGGACCTTCCATCTTTTCAGAAAGAAATTGCCCTCCAGAAATATAATCTCCAAATCCACGATCCAACACTTTATCTGAATTCATATACTTAAAGGTTTCCAGCAGCGTGTTTTTGTATTCAACCTTATCTTTATATGAGTAAAATTCGTTGTAACGTCGCATAAATTTATCATCTCCTCCAAAGTGGTGTCGATCACTGATGCTATCTACATAATTTTGCGGTTTTTCAGAAGTTCTTTTTTCATATAGATCCAACATTAGAGGTCTAGCATCCGCACCATAAATAGTATCGAGGGCAAATCGATCTACCAATCGCATACCAATTTGGCTGGATTCGCTAGCAGATAATTCAGCTTCACTCTTTTTATATTCCTTCCAGTTTTCGAGGATTTTTGAGGTATTTCGTGATTCAACAACAATTTTGGTTGGTTTGAATTTGCTGATGTAATTCAATAATTCTTGAAGCTCTTTTTGACGTTTTTCAGAATAAATATTTATTTTCTTTTCTTCTGAAATTTTATGAGCATCCAAGCTTGGATAGTTGAAATGAAAGCTTCCAACTAAAAGGACTTTGGGAACCTTTTCTCCCTTCCGAAGAAATTCATCGGGATCTTTTAGGTTAGATTGTGCTATTATTGAAATGAAGCTAAAACTGAGTAAAAGAGAAATTAAAATAGTTTTCATAAAAAAAGTGCTTTATAGATTTGAAATCAAAACTATAAAGCACATCTCTTTTAATTTTTTAAATGAACTAAACACTCATTTTCTCAGGACGAAATGAGGTTTCTGTACAATTAAAATCTATAGCCAATCTGGAAACCTGCATTAAATTCGATTGCAGAAAACCGATCTTTTACCTCGTCACTAAAATTTCTTCCAATATTTATAAATGGTCCTAAAACAAATTTATTGTTGAAATTCCACTTATAACCACCGCCTAGACCTACGATAAATGAATCCATATCTGTTTCTGATTCTACGGTTCTTTCATCTATGGTTTCATCTTCTGTAAAATCACCTGTACGAATCTTGATAAAAGGATTGGCGTAAATTCCAGAACCTGCATCTTCGCCAAAATAGTAGTTATATCCAAACTTAAAGCTGGTCGTATTAAATTTTCTGGAACCACTTTCGCTATGATAATTTATACGGTCGTTAAATAAAACGATAGCTTCTATAGATTGATTGTCATCTAAAAAACGCTCGTAACCAAATTCTACTGATGCAATAGCGATGGTGTTGGCAATATTTAATTTTATTTCGTTTTGTGGATTTCCGCTGGTTTGCGCTTTAGCAAATGTGCTTAGACATATAGCACTTAGTAGAAAAAATACCTTCTTCATAAATCGATCTATTTTTGTTAGTGGCGCAAATATACTTTTTCAGGTTTAATAAATTTAATGTGCTAGCATTTTAATTATTTTATAATAAAGCTATCGGCTGAAATGTAATTTATTAACGCTAAGGAGCTTTGTGTTTTATAACTTTCAAAACATAGTGTGTTTATTTTACAATTTTACTCTTAAAACAATGATAACGTTCTTACTTGTCTGCTATAATTTTTTTAATTTGGAGCTTTATTTAAACAATCAAAAATGAGCATTTTCAGTAAAGATAAAATTGAGGAAGAACACCAGAAGAAACAGGATGATTTTCAGGAAGAAGATGTAGAAACTGTTCTAGAGGAAGAAGAGAAAATTAAATCTAAATTCGAAAGTAAGAACGCACTTCGACGTTATTTTGATGATGCGCAAATCTTATTTAGTTTGGTAAGAGATTATGCGAACGGTGATTATAGGGAAATACCTTTTAATATCGTCGCGGGTGTTGGGGCAGCGCTATTATATGTGCTTTCTCCTATCGATTTGATCCCAGATTTTATTCCGGTTATAGGATATCTGGATGATGCTGCGGTGATTGCTTTTTCATTAAGTCTTATTGAAAAAGATCTGGCAGTGTATAAGGTTTGGAAAGAAAACCAAAAAGCTTAAAAACAAATTCCTTTTATGGAATCATAAAAAAAGTCCGCTATTTAGCGGACTTTTTTAATTCTATATCTTTTCTGAATTTATACAATTCCGTTAGATTCTACCCATTTAAATTGGTATTGATCCTGAGGGATTGCAATACGATCTGCAATTCTCGTCATACGATCTGGTAATTTCATCAAATAGTCACGAGCTTTCTCAGCATCATCAGTAAGTGATCTCATTTTATCAATTTCCCAATACTCGTTAAGTTTTCTTAGGATGTCAATATAATCGTAAGTAGTATACACACCAAGACGTTGCGCTGCATTCGAGAAGTTTTCGAAAGCTTCTGCAATTCCTTGTCCGCTTTCTCTTAAAAATTGAGCCGGCATTACAATTTTCTTCTTCATCATGTCGTGAAATGCAATCATCATTTCGCTAGGATCATGTTCAAAAATTGTTTTTACAAATTCTCTATAGGCCATGTAATGACGCATCTCGTCTCCTGCAATGATATTACACATTTTCCCAAGCATCTTATTGCCTTTTTTCTTAGCCAATTGTCCCACACGTTTGTGAGAAACATTTGTAGCTAATTCCTGGAAACTGGTATACACAAAGTTTTTATAGGGATCTCTACCGGTACCAATATCAAAACCATCATTTATTAGATGTTGTGTAGTTTTTTCGATTTCTCGCATATCTACACGACCCGATAAATAAAGGTATTTATTAAGAGTGTCACCGTGGCGATTTTCTTCACCTGTCCAGTGTCTTACCCATTTAGACCATGGGTTCTGTTCACCATCGGCACGACGTTGTTGGTCTACACCTTCTACATCCATTAGCCAGCTTTCGTAAGTAGGTAGGGCTTCTTCAGTAACCATATCTGCCACTAAAACAACCCAAAAATCGTAACCTAATTCTTTAGCTTCTTCGCGTAGTTGTTTCGCATTTTCTAAACCTTCTTCTCCCTGTAGATTAGGCAAAAGATCGGTAGGTTGCCAAATATCATCTACGGGAATTAGATATTCGTCAATAAACCCATCTACTTTTTTTTCGATGGTCTTCATTACTTCAAGTCTTATGTTTTCTAGGGCCATTATTTTTCTATGTTACTGTAAATTAATGAAAATTGTCCAAATTACAGAGTTATTAGCAAGTTAAAATGCAATAATCATGCAATTATTTTAACTAAATGCATGGTTTGCAAATTAAAGGGAAATACATTGAATTACAAAGTGCTAAAATTTTTACGGTTCTAAATCAATTTCTACCGCTTTCTTCGGGATACAAGGTGTAGACAGGATCACTTTGCCACACTTTCTTAGAATCAACATCTATAGCAGATAGACTTCCTTTAAAAGCGGCACCGGTATCAACATTCCAAATATTCGCTTTATTCACCGGAAAGCTTTCGCCAATGCGAGTTACCGGAGTATGACCAATAAAAATGGCTTCAAAAACCTGTAATCGCTTCGGAAAAAAAGGACTGTCTATTTTAATATTTTCATCTAATGCTAAAGCCATTTCCCAAAGCGTACGATCCCAGTAAAATCCTGTGCTGTAATATTCGTATTCTGGACCATGGAGATTAGTAAAGCCAGCATGCACAAATAATCGATTTTGATCGTCTACATAGTAGTTTTGCATTTCAGAAAAAAATCGAAGATGTTCTTGCTTCTCTTCCTCGTTCAATCTCGCGTAACCATCAATACTGCTTTGACCACCGTGATGTAACCATTTTTCAGTCATCGTGCCACTTTCTAACCACTGGTGTGTAAGATCATCATGATTACCACGCATAAAAATGCACTTGTATTCTTTAGATAATTCAATTAAATACGAAACCACCTTTGCTGAATCACTCCAGCCATCTACATAGTCTCCAAGAAAAATAATAGTATCCTCTTCTGTAATTTCAACTTTCTCGTTTAATAGTTGTTTTAGTGCGCGTAGTCCTCCGTGAATATCACCAATGGCAAGCGTTCTACCCATGCTAATTGTATTTTACTTTTCTTAAAATTCGTGTACTTTCTTTATAATAGTGGTAGGCTTCTCTACTATACTTTTTTAGGAAGGGTTTTGCTTCTTCCAGTTTTTCCATCGCCTCTCCAAAGCCGTTAAGGTAACAAAGCAAATAGGTTGATGGTAGGTTTTTAACATCCTTTCGCTGATTTTTAGTAAGTGGTAAGAGTTGTTTTAGGCGCTCCAAAAGTAGATTGTTGCTATTATAAATATGATAGAGCGTACTTTTATCGTACACAGGCGGCTCGAAAACTAGTTTGCTTTGTATTTCGTAGGTCGCATTATCTCTAAAATGAATGATCACTTCTTCTAAAGGATAATAGTTGTAACTATTGGGAACACCAAGATGAACATACTCTAATATCTTAAAAGTGTCGTTATCTGAAGAAATACTTACTTCATCTAAATCTGAGTAAAATAGTTTTACCTGCTCGTTGATAAGCGCAATATCTACTCGGCTAAAGTAAATTTTTCCTTTCGCATGTTTCTTCTTCCCGGCCCAGCAGACTACAAAGTATTCTTTAAAAACTTTATATGTGGGATTTAGTTTTTTATGATGATTAACAAAATCAAAAACTCCGTTTAGCGTTAGCTCAATATTGTTCTGGGCATGTTTTTCGATGGCGGTAACAACTTCGGAATTTTCATCTTCAATTTTAATATCAAAATCCTTCGGCATACTAATGCTTCCATCTCTAAGGAAAATGGATCCTCCGTAGTACTTCCAAATATTTTTCCGAAGTGAACAAATTTGGCCATTATTAGGTCTTATTGTAACTAAACCCACCACCAAATGATCGGGAAGGTGTGGAAAGGGAATATTCTCGTAAATAATTTTTGGAGGATTGCTTAAATACGCATTTATAAGATTCTGAATTTTGCTATCGTCAAAAAAATCGATACCTAGTATTTCGTTATCCTCATCCCGAACGCCAATTACAATGTAGGAGTTATTGCTTGGGTTAGAATTTGCAAGAGCGCAAATGTGCTTTAGAAATTTCGCCTTCCCCTCTTTTTCGCGAATGTTGAGTTGTAGCTTTTTATCATAAAAACTATTCTCGTCGTTATGCGCTAAAAGATTCTTTATAAGGAGGCGTTTATTAATCATGTTAGTTTTTGTCTACAATGGTACTTGTGGCTTGCGAAGTACACATCACGATTAAATCGGCAATATTTACATGATACGGTCTGGTAACCACAAACCGAATAATATCTGCAATATCTTCTGGTTGTAAAGCTTTAAAACCCTGGTAAACTTTTTTCGCTTTTTCTTTATCACCTTTAAATCGAACATCACTAAACTCGGTTTCTACTAAACCTGGGTTAATTGCGCCTACGCGAATTCCTTTGCCGTTTAGATCGATTCTCATCCCCTGATTAATTGCGTCTACAGCATGCTTACTTGCACAATAAACATTTCCGTTAGGATAAACTTCTTTACCAGCAGTTGAACCGATATTGATAATATGTCCAGATTTTCTTTCGATCATTCCCGGGATTATGGCTTTGCTTACATACAGTAACCCTTTTACATTAATATCCATCATTGCGTCCCAATCGTCTAAAGAACCGTCTTGGATACTTTCTAAACCATGGGCATTTCCGGCATTGTTTATTAGAATATCGATATTCGAGAAATCTGGCGGTAAATTTTCAATCTTCTTAAAAACCTCTTCCTTATCTCTTACATCAAAGCTTAAAGCTAATACTTCAACCTTTTTACTTAATGTTTCTTTAAGTTCATTCAATCTGCCTTCTCGTCTTCCGCAGATAATCAGATTATAACCTTCTTCGGCTAAAGCTTTTGCTGTTTCTTTTCCTATCCCGCTGCTAGCTCCTGTGATTAATGCAGTTTTCATTGTTAATTTTTTTTAAAGACTAAAGTACTAAACTATTTACAAGTAAGAGATTTAGCCAAATTAATTAGATTTTAAATCTTGTTAAAAATAGTTAACAGCTAAAAACGCAAAAAATGAATTCGATTTTGCACCGTTATCTAAGCTAAACAAACGCAAATCTGATTTTATGAAAAAACAAATTTTTAATTTTAAGACACTATTTTTACTGGTACTTGCCGGTATTACGCTAACCTCTTGTAGCGATGATGACGATAATGTTGCTACTGAAGAAAATGCCAGAGTCGCTTTTAGAATGGTCGATGCTCCCGGAGATTTTGATGAGGTAAATATCGATGTTGAAGAAGTGAGAGTACAAGTTGATGCTGAAGGTGAAGATGATGGCTGGATAATATTAGATACTGAAGCCGGAATTTATAATTTATTAGAACTTACCGGTGGTGTGTCGCAATTATTAGCCGACGAAGAAATTGCACCTGGATATGCGGGACAAATTCGTTTAATTTTAGGAGATGATAATTCGGTAGTTGTAGATGGCGAGCAATATGCACTGGCAACACCAAGCGCTCAACAATCTGGATTAAAACTAAACCTGAATAAAGAATTAGAAGCAGGCGAAGCATATACGTATACGCTGGATTTTGACGTAGAAGAATCGATTGTTGTACAAGGAAACGGCGGATATTTATTAAAACCTGTTATTCGTTTATCTGCTGAAGAAAATTCAGGTAAAATTGTAGGTGAAGTTCACCCTTCAGGTTTTAGAAGTTTAGTTACGGCTAAAAATGCTTCGAATACTATTTCTGCTTACACAAACGAAGACGGTGATTTTACACTTTACGGGGTGCCAGAAGGCACTTACCAAATTACGATAATCGCAGACGAAACTTCAGGTCTAGACCCTATTACAGAAGACAACGTGGTTGTAGAAGATGGTGAGATTACAGATGTAGAGACTTTATTTTTAGAATAGTTTCAGCTTGTAGATAAAACAAAAAAGGGCGCTCTAGAGCGCCCTTTTTTATTGCGTAAATGTTTGAAAGACTAATGATCCTAAGTTTAGGCATTTATAAGTGAAATTTTTGATGTATTATAAAATCTTAATATTTAGCGATTTAGTTTTGTTTTGAAAATATTAATCCCTGATACACAATACAATTTGTGACATTCCGTTAGATTTATGCTTAAACCAAATAAACTAGATTATTGAATATCCGAAAGTTTAATAATTTTGAATTTGCTACGACCGCTGTATGGTTGTATATTCACGTTTTAAAATCTAATTAGAATAATGACAGACAATCAATCTTCTTTAGACATCGCCAGTCTAAACGAAAAAATTGAAAGAGAAAGTGCTTTCGTAGATGTGTTGACAACAGAAATGAACAAAGTGATTGTTGGCCAAAAACATATGGTAGAGCGTTTACTTATAGGTTTATTAGGGCAGGGGCATATCCTTTTAGAAGGTGTTCCCGGCTTGCAAAAACCCTGGCAATTAATACATTATCTCAGGCAGTACACGGGTCGTTTAGCCGTGTGCAGTTTACGCCAGATTTGCTTCCAGCAGATGTTGTTGGTACGCTGATCTATAATATGAAAATCAACGATTTTAGTATAAAAAAGGGACCGATTTTCGCCAATTTCGTTCTTGCAGATGAGATTAACCGTGCACCGGCAAAAGTACAATCGGCACTATTAGAAGCCATGCAGGAAAAGCAGGTTACTATTGGTGACGAGACTTTTAAGCTAGACAAACCGTTTTTGGTAATGGCTACGCAAAACCCGGTAGAACAAGAAGGAACATATCCTTTGCCAGAAGCACAGGTCGATCGTTTTATGCTAAAAACAGTAATTAAATATCCACAATTAGAGGAAGAGCAAATGATTGTTCGTGCCAACCTAAGAGGGAGCTTTGAAAAAGTGAACCAGGTGGTAAGTATCGAGCAGATCTTAAGAGCTCAGCAAGCGGTTAGAGAAGTGTATATGGATGAGAAGATCGAGAAATATATTCTTGATATCATTTTTGCCACTCGTACTCCTGAAAAATACAAACTAGAAGATCTAAAACCTCTAATTAATTTTGGAGCTTCTCCTCGTGGTAGTATTAACCTGGCAACTGCAGCAAAATGTTATGCATTTATTAAACGTAGAGGATATGTAATTCCTGAAGACGTAAGAGCAGTAGTTTATGATGTATTACGCCACAGAATAGGAATCACCTACGAAGCTGAAGCCGAAAATATAACTTCTGAAGATATTATTGCTAAGATCGTAAACGAGATCGAAGTACCGTAGCTATACACATTTATCAATTGGCAATTATCAAAGACGTTTTGATAGTTGATTATTGTTATTTGTTTATTGAATTATATGGATACCAAAGAGTTACTTAAAAAAGTTCGTAAGATCGAAATAAAGACCCGTCGCCTTAGTGATCATATCTTTGGCGGTGAGTATCATTCTACTTTTAAAGGAAGGGGAATGACTTTTAGCGAAGTGCGAAAATATCAGTTTGGCGATGATGTTCGTAGTATAGACTGGAATGTTACTGCCAAGTATAACGAGCCTTTCGTAAAAGTTTTTGAGGAAGAACGAGAGCTAACCATGATGTTAGTGGTAGATGTTTCTGGATCTGAGTTTTTCGGAACTCAAAGTCAGTTTAAAAAAGAAGTGATTACTGAAATTGCGGCGACTTTGGCATTTTCAGCAACACAAAATAATGATAAGATCGGTTTGCTAATGTTTTCAGACCAGATCGAAAATTATATTCCGCCTAAAAAAGGAAAATCTCACGTTCTAAGAATTATTCGAGAACTTATAGAATTTAAGCCCAAAAGCAAGAAAACCGATATTGGTAAAGGATTAAAATACCTTTCTAATGTGATGAAAAAGAAAGCAATTGTTTTTGTGCTTTCCGATTTTATTGGCGATGATTATCAACAAACTCTAAAGATTACCGGAAACAAGCACGATGTTACGGGAATACGAGTTTACGATCAACGTGAAAAGGAAATTCCTAATCTTGGTTTGGTACAAATGTTGGATGAAGAGACCAACGAATATATCACCGTAAATACGGGCAGTAAATCGGTAAGAAGAAGTTATACCGATCATTATCTGGATCGTGTCAAATATTTTGAAGAAAGCTTTAAGCTAAGTGGCTCGGGAGTAATTAATACCAGAGTAGACGAAAGTTACGTGAAAAAACTTTTGGGGTATTTTAAAAGAAGAGGCTAAGCATATTAAGATGAAGAAAAATCCATTGTCAGACACTATATATATACAACATGCTGTCAAAAAGCGATTATCGGCGATTTTAGTGATTGCTTTCGCTTTTTTTGCAATGCCATTAGTTGCTCAGCAGGCTCAGGTTTCAGTAAAAATAGATACTGCGCAAATTAAGATTGGAGAGCAAATTTCCTATAAAATAAATGTTGAAACCGATTCTACGAATCTTGTTGTTTTTCCTGAAGGAAACACTTTTGCACCTTTAGAAATTGTAGAATCTTTAGGAACAGATACTACACGAGTACAAAATAAATATAAGCTGCTAAAAGCCTATACGCTTACGCAGTTTGATTCTGGTTCGTATACCATTCCGCAGCAAAGAATTATCATTAACAATAAGCCTTTCTTAACCGATTCGATGCGTGTTGAGGTTGCCGATGTAGCAGTAGATACTACAAAGCAGGAAATGTATCCAATAAAGCCATCGGTAGAGATTCCTAAAAGTTTTAGTATTCCAAACTGGATTTGGTGGTTATTGTTAGCATTGGTCATTTTGGGCGTTTTAGCTTTCTTTTTTATTAAACGCAGAAGAGAAAAAGCCTTAGAAAATAAATTACCACCCTACGAACAAGCCATAAAGGATTTAGAAACTTTAGACAAAAGTTCGCTGTTGGAAAGCCGAGAGGTTAAAGAGTATTATTCAAGGTTAACCTATGCAGTAAGACGATATCTAGACGAAAAGGTTTATGATCGCGCTATGGAAAGTACTACAACCGAGCTAATTGACTTTCTAGAAATTCAGCAAAAATCGGGAGTTCTACAGTTACACGGCAAAACACTAGAAAATTTAAAACAAATTTTAAATAGAGCCGATTTAGCAAAATTTGCAGGCTCACGTCCCGATGTTATTACGGCAAAAGAAGATCGTAATAAAACCCGAATGATCATTAACGATGTAAAATCATCGATGCCAGAGCCTTCTGAAGAAGAGCTAATGTTAGATGAAGAATATCGCCAAAACAAAATTTCAAAAAGAAGAAAGAAAAGACTGATTTTGGGAATTTCAGGAGGTGTTTTAGTGATATTTATAGCACTGGCTGTTTTAATTAGCTCTAAAGGTTTGGATTATGTGGTCGATACGTATTGGGGACATCCAACAAAAGAATTATTAGAAGGTGATTGGATAAGAAGTGAGTATGGAGCACCAGCTGTGTATATTACCACTCCAGATGTTCTGGTAAGAAAAGACATGGAGCTTAGCGAGGATGCTACTCAATCTTATGTAGATGCGCAGATGTTTAGTTTTGGTAGTTTGGTTAGTAATTTTTATACCAGCTTAAGTACCAGAATGTTTAGTAAAAAAGACCAATTTGATCTTAAAACGGGTGTAGATGGCGTTTATAAAGAGTTGGAGAATCAGGGAGCACAGAATATAGTGATGAAGCAGGAAGATTTTACGACGGTAAATGGTGCAAAAGGCGTAAAAGTCTTTGGCACTTTAGAAATGACAAATCCTATAAACGACGAAATTCAGCCTAAAAAATATAGTATTCTGAATTTTGCTCAAAATGGTGGCTTCCAACAAATCACAGTGATTTATAATGAAGACGATAGCTATGCTGAAGAAATTTCCGGAAGGATTATTAATTCGGTAGAACTTATAAAATCAACAAATTAATGTTTGCGAATTTCACTTTCGAAAATCCTGAGTTTTTCTGGTTGTTTATTTTACTTCCGGTGGCGATAGCATGGTATTTCTGGAAAAGAAATCTGCAAACCCCGGCTTTACGAATGTCCAGCATTCAGGGATTTAAAGCAAAACCGAGTATTTTGGCAAAATTGAAGCCGATTCTTTTCGTTTTAAGAATCCTGGCTTTGGCATTGTTAATTGTCGCATTGGCAAGACCAAGAACAGTAGATGTTTCTACCAGAACAAATAGTACACAAGGTATTGATATTGTAATGGCCATAGATGTTTCTGCCAGTATGCTGGCAAGAGACCTTCAGCCTAACCGGTTAGAAGCATTAAAATCTGTTGGGGAAGAATTTATTAAAGATCGACCTACAGATCGAATAGGTTTGGTGTTATATTCAGGAGAAAGTTTTACAAAAACGCCTATTACCAGCGATAAATCTGTAGTACTACGAGCGCTAGAAGGGATTGAGTTTAATAATGTGTTACAGGGAGGTACAGCTATCGGATCTGGATTGGCGACTTCGGTAAATCGACTAAAAGATAGTAAGGCAGAAAGTAAAGTAATTATCCTGCTTACCGATGGTGTTAATAATTCAGGATTTATAGATCCGAAGGTAGCTAGTGAGTTAGCAAAAGAATTTAATATTAAAGTTTATACTATTGGTGTAGGAAGTAATGGCATGGCGCTAACACCTATTGGAGTCTTGCCTAATGGTAGATTTCAGTTTGGTAATCGTAAGGTTGAAATCGATGAGGAGCTATTGCAACAGATTGCCGATGAAACCGGCGGTAAGTACTTCCGGGCAACCAATAACGAGAAGCTAGAAGATATTTACGAAGAGATCGATCAACTAGAGAAAACAGAAATTGAAGAATTTAAGTATACCAATTACGACGAGAAATTTCGTCCCTTTGCTTTGTTGGCAGGTGCGTTATTATTATTTGAATTGTTATTGAGGTATACCGTGTTTAGAAGTTTTATATAAAGCTTGCAATGTTAGTATTTGAAGAAGAAATATATTTTTGGCTGTTTTTAGTCATTCCAGTGGTTTTACTGCTATTTGTTTTCCTTTTATTCTGGAAGCGAAAAGCACGTAAAAGCTTTGCCAGTAATGAACTTTTGGAAAGATTAGCACCTAATAAATCTAATTTTAAGCCTATACTTAAAGTTATTTTATTGTGCTTAGCTTTGGCTTGTTTGGTAGTTGCTTTAGTGAATCCTAAGATGGGAACTACCATGGAAACTGTAAAGCGAGAAGGCGTGGATATTGTATTTGCGATCGACGTTTCTAAAAGTATGGATGCTGAAGATATTGCACCTAGCCGTTTAGAGAAATCTAAGCAATTAGTACGACAAATTTTGGGCGGCTTAGGTAGTGACCGTGTAGGGATCATTGCGTATGCCGGCAGTGCTTTTCCGCAGTTACCCATTACGACAGATTATGCTTCTGCAAAAATGTTTCTTCAGGCGCTAAATACCGATATGATTAGCTCTCAGGGAACCGCGATTCGAGATGCAATCGATTTGGCAACCACTTATTACGACGATGATACGCAAACCAATCGCGTATTATTTATTATAAGTGATGGCGAGGACCACGAAGGTAATGTAGAGTCTATTGCCGATGATGCTTCAGAAGAAGGAATTAGAATCTATACCATTGGAGTAGGGACAGAAAAAGGTGGTCCAATTCCTATTAAAAGAAATGGTGTAGTTCAGAATTATAAAAAAGATCAAAATGGCGAAACAGTAATCACCAAGCTGGATCCCAATACGCTTAAAGAAATAGCTTCACAGGCTAACGGACAATATATAGAAGGTAATGTAACTAATAACGTGACCGAAACGGTACAAGATTTGTTACAAAACATAGAGAAAACTGAATTTGAAGCGAAGCAATTTGCCGATTATCAATCACATTTTCAGTGGTTTTTGGGTCTATGCTTTCTGTTTTTGTTTTTAGATGTATTCCTTCTAGAGAGGAGTACTGCCTGGATTAAAAAACTTAATTTGTTTAACGAAACAAAAAAGGGTTGATATGAGATGTATTAAACTAATTTTTGGACAAAGCTCGTTTTTTCTATGCTTAGCATTGATTATGTCGTCGACTTTAAGTGCGCAACAAAGCGACGATATGGAGAAGATGAAGGAAGAAGCAAACAGCTATTTAAACGAGGCTGAAAAAGCTTTGGGTGAAAACGATTTTGCAAGTGCCGAAGCAGCTTATCGAAAGGCTATTGCCAAAGATCCTTCTAATACCGCTGCCAAATATAATATGGGAAATCTGTATTATAATCGAGAAAAATCTGGAGAATCCCAGTCTAAATTTGTTGCGGCTAAAGAAGTGTCTGAAAATAAAGAAGATCGCCATAGGATTAATCATAACTTGGGGAATTCTTTTATGAAACAGAAGAAGTATAAAGAGGCAGTAGAAGCATATAAAAATGCGTTAAGAAATGATCCTACAGACGACGAAACTCGATATAACCTTGCTTTAGCTAAAAAGAAGCTGGAAGAAGAGCAGGAGAAAAATCAGGATAACAAAGATAATCAGGACGATCAGGAAAATAAAGATCAAAACGAAGATAAGCAGGATCAGGATAAAGATCAGGACGATAAAGGAGACGAGGGGAAAGATAAAGATGAAGAAGGACAGCCTAAAGATGAAGGTGATAACAAAGAACAGGATCCTAAAGATGGCGAGGGCGATCAAGAAAACGAAAAGCCAAATGAGCCAGATCCTAAAGAACAAAATAAGGGTGATCAGGACGAAAAGGATCAAAAAGGAAAGCCTGATGAACAAAAACAGCAAAAGCCCCAACCTGCCCAGGGACAACTTTCGCCTCAACAAATTAAAAGCTTGTTAGAAGCAATGAATAATGAAGAAGAGAAAGTGCAGGATAAAATTAATGCTGAAAAAGCTAAAGGAGTAAAAACCAGATCTGATAAAGATTGGTAATCTTCTAGATTTTTAAAATATAATTCAGATTAGAATTAAGGTTTACAAATGAAAATAAAGTTAATAGTATTAAGTCTGTTTTTATTTACTACCGGGCTTCTTTCTGCACAGGTGAAATTTACCGCAGAAGTTAGCAGGGAAGACATTGGAATTAATGAGCGCTTGCGTGTAGATTTCAATATGAATAAAGACGGGGATAACTTTACACCACCGTCATTTACTGGTTTTGCCGTTGTTGGTGGGCCTAATCAACAAGTAAGTAATAGATGGGTTAATGGGAAAAGTACATTCTCCAAAACCTACAGTTATTATCTGGAACCAACTTCCAAAGGAAATAAAACCATCGGCCAGGCTGAAGTAAAAATAGAAGGAACAGTTTATAAAACAACTCCTGTAAACGTCAAAGTTGGGGATGCTGTAGAACGACCTCAGGATGGTAATAATTCGAATATCGTTCCAGAAGACAACCTCCATTTTGTAGCGGAAATTTCTAAAGCTAACCCATATTTAAATGAAGCGGTAACGGTTGTTTATAAGCTGTATGTAAGTCCGCGTATAAGCGTTAGTAATTACAGAATGCTAGATAATCCTTCTTTTCCAGATTTTTGGAGTCAGGCGTTAGATAGTAGAAACGTTAGAGTAGAAGAAGGAACTTATCGTGGCGAGCCTTATCGTTATGTAGTTTTATATAAAACATTGCTTTACCCTCAAAAGACGGGTAAACTGGAAATCGATCCTTTGGCAGTTTCTGTCTCGGTTGATGTTCCCAGCCAGCGAAGAAGCATATTTGGAGGAGTTATTTATCAAACCGTTGAAAAACGTGTTACTTCAAATAGTCGAGAAATAGACGTAAAACCACTTCCTACTAAGGGCAAACCAGCAAACTTCTCTGGAGCTGTAGGTAGTTTCGAGTTCGATGTTGAGCCTAGTAAAACTACGTTAGATGCTGGAGAATCCTTAACAACTTCAGTAAAAGTTAGAGGTCGCGGAAATTTGATGCTTTTTGAGCTTCCAGATTTAACGGTGCCTAGCTCTTTAGAGATTTATGAGCCAGAACGGAAAGAAAATTTCAGTTCTAATGCAAACGGTACTCAGGGTAGCGTAGCCGAGGATTATACGATCGTTCCCAGCAGGAAAGGGAAGTATCCAATTCCGGGATTAAATTTCTCTTATTTTGATCCTCGATCAGAAACGTACAGATCCATATCGACAGAAGATATTATTATAGATGTTGAAAACGGACCTGTAGGAGCGCCAGTGAATGCGAATGCAAATAGTGATGGGGCAAATGTAGCAAACACTAATAAGCAAGCAGTTACTCTTAGCGGAGACCAATTTAGATATATTAAATTAAATGCAGATTTAAAAGCTATAAATGCTCCTGCATTTTTTAGATCATGGCTATTCTGGGCGTTGTTAATATTACCATTATTAGTTATTCCAATTGTGATTTTATTTGGTAAAAAGCGCGAAGCCAGAGCCAATGATGTCACTGGAAACAAAATTAGAAAAGCAGATAAGTTAGCGAGAAAATACCTTTCTGAAGCTAGAAAAAACCTTGGTGAGCAGCAGCAATTTTATATCGCTTTAGAAAGAGCAATGCATAATTATTTGAAAGCAAAGCTGCATATCCAGACCGGCGAAATGAGTAAGGAAAGGATAAGTGAAGTTCTTGCTAGTAAGGGCGTTGATAATACAACAATAACCCAATTTATTGAGATTTTAAAAAGTTGCGAATTCGCAAGATATACGCCTGCATCGATGGATACCATGAAACAGGATTATGACAAAGCAGCAAGTGTTATTTCAACTTTAGATAAACAATTGTAATTATGAAAAAGATCTTTTTTATCATATTGGTTTTTTGCACTACAGTTGGTTTTGCACAAAGTGAATCTATTTTTGAAAATGCCAACAAGCAGTATGCTGATGGTAATTACGAGCAAGCTATAAAAGCTTACGAGAAAATTTTAGATGAAGGTGAAGCATCAGTTTCAGTTTATTATAATTTAGGAAATGCCCACTATAAACTAAATCATATAGCTCCCAGTATTTTCTATTATGAAAAAGCGCTGCAATTGAAACCGAACGATGCCGATGTAAAGAATAATATCCAATTTGCTAGAAATATGGCGATGGATGACATCGAGACTATTGAACAAACCGGAGTTTCTAAAACAGTAAATAACTTAATTTCAACTTTTAGTTTTAATACCTGGGGAATTATAGCGATTGGTTTTATGATGCTCTTTGTGGTACTTTTTCTTTTATATTATTATGGTAGAAGTGTTTTACTGAAGCGAGTTTTGTTTGCTACTGCGGTAGTATGTATAATTTGCAGCGTCATTTCAGTGATATTTGCCTTTAACCAACAAAATCTTCAGTTAGATAATAATTACGCTATTGTTTTTAGTGCAGAGGCAGATGTTAGAAGCGAGCCTAATTTAAGAGGAGAACCTTCATTTGTATTACATGAAGGGACTAAAACCAAACTCTTAGAAAACTATCAGGAATGGTACAAGATCGAGCTAGCTGATGGTAAACAAGGATGGATCAAAAAAGATAGCATCAAAGAATTATAAGAATATTGCTATTTATTTTCTGTTTGAAATAAAATATAGGTGTAAAAGGCATATTTTTATAAATTGAAAGCTATTGCTTAATTTTAGACAAAAATAGATATGGAATTTTATAAGCAGATTTTAGAAAATAATAAGGAGTGGGTAAGCAATAAGCTAAGCTCTGATCCTGAATTTTTTAAGCGTTTGGAAAATGGGCAACAACCGCCTTTACTTTGGATAGGTTGTGCCGATAGCCGTGTTCCTGCCAACGAAATTATAGGTACGCAACCAGGTGAGGTATTTGTTCATCGTAATATTGCCAATATGGTGGTGCATACAGATATGAATATGCTTAGCGTTTTAGATTATGCGGTAAACGCTTTAAAAGTGGAGCATATTATAGTTTGCGGACACTATGGTTGTGGCGGAGTAAAAGCTGCTATGGAGAACGAATCTATAGGTTTGATCGATAACTGGATTAGACATATAAAAGATGTTTATAAAATGCATACCCAAGAGCTGGAAGCTATTGAGGATAAAAAAGAACGTTGGGATCGTTTTGTTGAACTAAACGTAGTTGAACAGGTTTACGATCTTGCTGAAACATCTATAGTTCAGAATGCATGGAAAAAAGAGCAAAAAGTAGTTATTCATGGATGGGCCTACGGTGTAGGAACCGGAATAGTTAAAGACCTAAACGTACATTTCAGCGGCAACGAAAGATTGGATGAGGTTTACAGATTAAATTTCTAAACTTCTATTGAGATACTATAGAAAAGGGAGCTTTTGCTCCTTTTTTTAATTCTTTAATTTTCAGTTGGATTCCAGATTCCTCTTTCTCGAGCTTCTCGCAAAATCGTAGGTAGAATGGTGGGGGCAATTATAGAGACTGGAGGGTAAAGCAAAGATTCTTCAACAGTTTCTTCTTCAACAATATCTATTTGTTCTTCCGTAGCTTTAAAAAACATGATCACTACACTAGCTAAAAAAGCTAGTTTTAAAAGTCCAAAAGCTCCTCCCAAAATCTTATTTACCATCCCAAGCGCAGCTAGATTAGCTACTTTTGTTAGGAATCTTCCTGCCATCGTAATCAAAAATAGAATAAGAATAAAAGTAACAGCAAAAGCTAAAAGATTGGTGATACCTTCTTCCCAATCTACATATCGGTCTAGAAAATCACTAAGAATATAACTGAAATAAATAGCGCCGTATATTCCTGCAATTAGCCCTATAAGCGCAGCAATTTCAGCAAACAATCCTCGAAAAAATCCTCGGATGAGTCCGTATAACAAAACAATTCCAAGAATAATATCGATAGTATTCATGCGTAATATTTAAAGTATAGGTAAGCTTTTTAAATTTTTGTTACAGAAAGAAAAAGATCACTCCTTGTTTTTTACATTTGGAGCTGGCTAATGAAACCCAAATCAAATATAAATAATTTGGTTTCAAAACCTATATTTGCAGCATGGCAAGAGATGAAAAATTAAAAGAGCGGTGGGAAGATCTTCAGCAAAAATTAGCAGTTCAATTTGCTGATGGTGAAAATATGGAGCTAGACGCCGTTATTTATATTATAGGAGTGCAAGAGCTGGGGCAGGTACATCGCCGTTTTAAAAAAGACCAGAAGGTAGATTTGATGCATATCGCTATTTGTAGGCTTTTAGAACCTTATGGATATTACGAGTTTGATTATTTTGATGATGATGGATGGCCACATTATAAAGTTTTAGAGCAATTACCAAGTCTAAAAGCAGGAGAGCAAAGTATTTTGATGAAGGAGGCGATTGTAAATTATTTTCTGGAAAAGGACTATATTTCTTAACAAATGAAATTGTTACTTTTTGCTGATTACCCGAATGATTCGGGGCCAATTTACAGGGAAACCGTGCTGGGAAGATTTCCGGTAGAACCCTTTAATACGCTTAGTAACATCTTCTTTATAGCGATCATAATTTACTTCGCTTATCGCGTGTATAGTAATTATAGAGAACAGTGGTTCTTGAGTTTCGCACTTCCTGTTTTGTTTATTGGCTGGGTTGGCGGTACGATCTACCATGCGACCAGAAGCCACGAAATATGGCTTTTGATGGATTGGGTGCCAATCGTTGTACTCTGCTTATCATCTTCCTTATATTTTGCTTCAAAAGCGAGTTCTAAAAAGAGGCAGGTAGTTGGTTTAATGATCTTGGTGCTTTTACTGGTCATTGGTATAAAATTTATTCCGTTTAAATCGCATGGAGAAAACTATGGATATATTGCAAGTGCGATTGGTGTGATGTTACCCATTGCCATCCATATATGGCAAACAAAATTTAGGCATGCTAAATTTATGGCCTTCGCGGTCTTAAGTTTTATAGTAGCCATAAGTTTTAGAGCATTAGATCGGTACATCCATTTTTCTATGGGAACACATTGGTTGTGGCACAGTTTCGGGGCTTTTACCGTATTCTTTTTGATGAAGTATATTTATCTGGATGCTAAAACTTCAAATTCAAAACCATAATTTCTTAGATTTTACTTCAGGTTTTATCGGCTTTTAATACAGTCTAAAGGCGTAAATTTTTATAAATTTGCGAACTTATAAGAATTGTATCTATGATTGATAAGATTAAGGAACATATCGCTGATGTCAAAGCCTTTAATGCTACGACAAAAGAAGAGATTGAAGCATTCAGAATTAAATATTTGGGGAAGAAAGGCATCCTGAATAGTTATTTTGCTGAATTTAAAAACGTTCCTAACGAACAAAAAAAGGATTTTGGGCAAACGGTTAACGAATTAAAGACTTCTACGCAGGATAAAGTGGAAGAATTAAAAAACCACTTAGAGAGTCTTGAAGAGGAAAAAGGAATTTACGGTGATCTTTCACGACCTTCTGAACCTTTAGAAATTGGCTCACGCCATCCAATTTCAATTGTAAAAAATCAAATCATAGAGATTTTCTCGAATATCGGTTTTAATGTTTCTGAAGGCCCAGAGATCGAGGACGACTGGCATAACTTTACAGCCTTAAACTTGCCAGAATATCATCCGGCAAGAGATATGCAGGATACTTTTTTTATTCAAACCGATCCTGATATTTTACTGAGAACACATACATCTTCAGTTCAGGTTCGATATATGGAAGGAAATGAACCTCCAATTCGTACTATATCACCGGGAAGAGTTTTTAGGAACGAGGCGATTTCTGCGCGTTCCCATTGTATTTTCCATCAGGTAGAAGGATTATATATCGACAAGAATGTATCTTTCGCAGATCTAAAACAAACGCTTCTTTATTTCACAAAACAACTGTTTGGAAAGTCTAAAATTAGATTAAGACCTTCTTATTTTCCGTTTACCGAGCCAAGTGCTGAAGTTGATATCTATTGGGGATTAGAAACCGAAACCGATTATAGAATCACCAAAGGAACAGGATGGTTAGAGATTATGGGATGCGGTATGGTAGATCCAAATGTGCTTAAAAATTGCGGAATCGATCCAACAGAGTATTCAGGATTTGCATTTGGTATGGGTATCGAGCGAATTGCAATGTTACTTTATCAAATAGGTGATATTCGCATGTTCTATGAAAATGACGTACGATTTCTAGAACAATTTAAATCGTCGATCTAATCCCTGCATAAGAATTTTGTGAGTTTTTTGAGAGAGGCGCATCTTTAAAAATGCGAACTTGGCTTTAAAATAAAGCTCATGAAAAAGACAGGTTTTTTTATTCTGGCAGGAATAATTTTAGGAGTAGCCATTTATTTAGCAATAGCTGTTTTAAAATTGACCATTGGTTTAATCGTGCTTGCAGTTGCGGCTGTAGTATTATTTGTGTTATGGAAGATGATTAAGCATAAATGGGAAGAAAAATTTGATTAGGAATTATAAAAAATGAAGTTTTGAAAAAGGATATTGAAATTCCTGAAGTTGAAAATGTTCATGTTGCCGCAGTAAGAGAGTTCAATGAAGCCTTTCAGGCAGATGAATGGAACGCTTATATCATCAACAACAAAAACGTGTCTATAGAGACGATTCTTATCGTTTCTAAAGGCTACGACGGCAAAAAAGAGACTTCTGTGATGCGGCATAAACTGGAGAAGTTACCACCACATTCTTTTGCCAAAATTGAATTTTTACAAGATGAAGTTTTAAGCTTAAATAACGAATATCAGGTAACTTTCTTCGCTGATAACAAGATGTTCGAAAAAACATTTTTGCTGAAGAAAAATACAGTAAGTGAAGACCGCCAAAAAGAAATCCCTTTAATACCGAAAAAAGGCGTTTTAGCATTATAAAAAAGAAAGCCTCTGATTTCAGAGGCTTTTTTGTTTGGGGTATTTATAGTAGTCTACTGAAGTTTATTAGACGTATCGTTATAATTACCAATTATAGTACTGCCGCTATTTTGTCTCACATCTCCAAACACGTGTATGCTAGAGTCGCTTCCAACAAATTCTAAAGTAGCGCCGCTATTTAGGTTTAGATTTCCATAAACGGTTAAACTTCCTTCGATACGTAGTACCGAACCACTATTTATATTCAAATTATCATTTTTGCCAAAAGTTCCAACGGCCATTGCTCCACGCATATTAAACTCACCTCGGCTATTGATGTTCGTACTTTTCTGAATATTTAAAGATCCACAAAATGTGAATATTCCACCAACATTAAGATGTTTTAAAGTAGCTGCGCCTCTATAAGCTTCTACCTGGTTACTGTTAATATTCAAATTAGATCGACCCGAGTAGATATCGAAAGATTCGCATGCTGCAAAGTTTTCATTTGCTTTTTGCTGGCTAATTTTAATGATTCTTAAACCACCTGTCCCCGAGGCTACAAAAATATATTCACCATCAGACTGAATGTAATTAGAAGAACCTTCTAAATCAACTATTCCTTCTTCTACTAAATTGTTATTATCATCTAATTTAGAAATTCCGAATCCTGCACCTCCGTTAGCCATTAAAATAAAATCACCAGCAACAGAAACAGCATTAGTTACAACATCTGAAGCATCATAATCTGCCTCAGGAAGCGTTTGGATGTTTAATTGCTGGAGGGAATTTCCAGAATTGCTATCGTAAATTCCTACTCCGTCACTACCTTCAGAAACTAAAATCGCCTGATCTTTAAAAGCAATCGTTCTTTTAGACTCGCTTGTAAGATTAGGAGTGTTGATGTTACTCAAAACCGAAAGATTTGATGGATCATACATGGTAAGTCCTTCGTTTCCGCTTAACACTGCAATTCTTCCGTTACCATAACTAATAGATCTTAAGTCTGATAGAGGTTGTTCTATTATTGTTTCTAGAGTTGCGGCATTGTATATGCCAAGAACGCCGGTGCTTCCACTAACTCCTATAATTCTATTCTGAAAACCTGCAATATCAACTGCTACATTTCCAACTATTGATTTAAGTTCGAAATCTTCCAAAAATTTTCCTTCTGAAACACTCACCATCCCGATGTTTGCGCGAGATTCCAAATTCAGAATTTCATCAGTATTTATTCCTGAAGAAAAATATAACTTCCTGTTATTGAAGTAAACTGATGTGAAATCTATCGTTTCTGAAGTTACTCGGCTTTCTACGATTGGATTTGTTTTATCACTAATATTGATAATATCAATTCCGCCAAGATAATCTTCGCCTTCGAGCATATAAGTTACATAGGCATAGTCGCCATCAATTTTCACATGGCTTGCCCTTAATGTCACTCCGGCAACTACAGGAGAAGCAACGTTTGCAATTTGCTCTAAGGCTATATTTGATACTTGCGGCTCCTCATCTGGTATAGCCTGTTTAGATAATAACGCATTTTTTGTTGCTGTAATAGAGGAAATACTTAAAACACCAGCTCCATTCCTATTAAGGACGCTTTCTAATTGACCTTCGTCATTATTGATTTCGAAATTTTGCTGCGTGTAGGCATTCTCATCAAAATCATCATTGTTATCACTACAAGAAATGGCAAAGAAGGAAGCTAATATTCCTCCCATCAGTAATTTTTTATTCATGTTCTGAGGCTTCAAATTTCGGTGAAATTAAAAATTTCTGTTTTATAAATGCGTAAATATTCGATTAGCAGGCGGTATAGCAAGTTAAGCGGTCGTTATTTGTCTTTTAACTAATCTAATTTATCGGCAAGTTTGGTGAAGGTTTTTTTAGGGTTCTTTCCTTCATAAAGTATTGCATAAACAGCATTGATAATAGGAGTTTTAGCTTTTCGGTCTTTGTTGATCTTGTAGGCGCTATCTGTCGCGTAGTAACCTTCAGCAATCATGCTCATTTCCATCTGGGCACTTTTAACCGTGTAACCTTTCCCGATCATATTACCAAACATTCGGTTTCTACTAAATACAGAATATCCGGTAACTAGAAGGTCACCTAAATAAGCAGAATCATTAATATTACGCTTCATTTTGTGGACTTTTTTGATGAATTTTTTCATCTCGCGGATAGCGTTACTCATTAAAACACTCTGGAAGTTATCTCCGTATCCAAGTCCGTGTGCAATTCCCGCCGCAATGGCGTAAATGTTTTTTAGAACGGCAGCGTACTCTGTTCCAACAATATCATCACTTGTTTTAGTTTTTATGTATTCGCTAGCTAAGAAACCAGATAACATTTTAGCTTTTTCCTCATTGCTACAGGCGATTGTAAGATAGGATAAACGCTCTAAAGCAACTTCTTCAGCGTGACACGGGCCGGTAATCACTCCGATATTTTCAAAATCAATATTGTAGAATTTATTAAAGTGTTCTCCAACAATCAAACTACTTTCAGGAACAATTCCTTTGATTGCAGAGAAAATCATTTTTCCTTCCAAAGATGCGGTTAGATGATCCAATTCAGACTTTAAAAAGGCAGAAGGAATGGCAAATATTAATACATCTGCAGCAGCTACAATTTCGTTAATATCATTACTTAAATGAAGCTGATTAATATCGAATTCTACATCGCTTAAGTAATTTGGATTGTGCTGATGCTTTTTTAAATGCTCAACAGCATATACACTTCGCATATACCAATGTACTTTTTCAAGATTCTCTGTTAGCATTTTTACGATGGCAGTGGCCCAACTTCCTCCGCCAATAACCGCTATGTTTGGAACTGTATTCATTTGTAAGGTTTGTTATACAAATACAAAATTAAAGATATTATAAGGGAAGACGGGACGCTAGGCGCTATTTGGAGAAAGTATAGTAAAAGTTTAACAGTAAATAAGTGTTCTTAAAGACAATCTTAATAGAAGTGAGGGCGTTATTGTAATGCGCTTCTTCTAACCAAAGAAGAAGTTCTTAGTTTTTTGGTTGGTTATTTAGTTTGAAAACCGCCTTGTATGAGAGATGCAGGGCGGTTTTTTAATTTATAATTCTTTATCGATTTTCTGAAAATTCTATCAGCCATTTCAATTTTTGGACGTATTTCATTTCTATTTTCCTTTGCCGAAAAAAGAAACAAAAATGCTAGGCTTACGAAACTTACTCTAAATTTTTAATTCGGAAGCTAAATTTTAGGAACTCATCCGATTTCCAATCGTGCTTAAACAGCCTAAAATTATACACGCTTATCTCATTATCAATTTTACGAGTAACCTTCGATAGGCCATAATTTGGCGTCTAAAGAAATTTAAATTATTCTATTATTTATAGAAATTGTTATGGATCACGTAATCCCAAACTTTGGCCGGTAACATTGGCTTTATAAACTTTCCTTCTTTTATCGAATCTCGAATAAAAGTTGCTGAAATTTCTATCACAGGCGCATCTACTCTGGTAATTTTTGGATGATCTTTAAATTGATTTTCCACTCTTCCGCCAGATTTTCTAGGATAAACGTACAAGGAATGATTTTCTAAAATTACCTCGTAATTTTTCCATTTATGCAAAGACTTTAAGTTGTCTTCGCCCATAATTAGACTAAAAGCGTTGGTTGGAAACTTCTCTTGTAGGTGAGCGAGCGTTTTTACGGTATAGTTAGGCTGCTCTAATCGAAACTCGACATCGCTGGGATGTAAATGTTCAAATTCTTCACAAGCCATAAATACCATATCTAATCGATTATGGTTATTTAAAAGCGTGCTTTTCTTTTTATGAGGATTGTGCGGGGTAACTACGAGCCAAACTTCATCCAGATCTGAAAATTCAGCCATATGATTTGCAATAATCACATGACCAATATGGATTGGATTAAACGTTCCAAAGAAAAGCCCAACTTTTTTATTCATTCTACTTTTTTATAAAATCTGAAACCAGATTATACGCCTCTTCTAAAGCGACCTCTAAATGTATATTTTCAATAATAAAATCAAATTGCGGTGCAGTGGCAAGCTCTATACTGGCTTTAGCGACACGCATATTAATTTTATCCATAGATTCTGTTTTGCGCTTTTTAAGTCGAATTTTAAGCTCTTCGATACTTGGGGGCTTTACAAAAACTGCTAAGGTCTTTTCAGGGTAAATATGTTTTATATCTAAACCTCCAACAACATCGATATCAAAAATAACGTGTTTTCCTTTTGCCCAAATGCGCTCTACTTCCGCTTTTAGTGTTCCGTAGAAATTATCGCGATAAACTTCTTCCCATTCCAGGAATTCATCGTTTTTAATTTTTGATTTAAAATCTTCTAGCGACAGAAAATAATAATCGGTGCCATCTACCTCGTTAGGGCGAGGATTACGAGAAGTCGCTGAAATAGAAAAATCAAGTTTTAATTCTTCTTGCTTTAAAAGATGTCTTACAATAGTGGTTTTACCTGAACCGGACGGAGCTGAGAATACGATGAGCTTCCCTTCTTTCATGGTGCTTTTACTTTATGGGGGTTATAGTACGTTTAAGATTTGCTCTTTAATTTTTTCCAGTTCGTCCTTCATTTGCACTACAAGCTGTTGCATTGGTGCAAAATTACTTTTACTACCTATTGTATTGATTTCACGCCCCATTTCCTGGCCTATAAATCCTAGCTTTCTACCGTTACTGTCTTGGGTATCCAAGGTTTCGGTAAAGTAAGCTAAATGATTTTTAAGTCTTACCTCTTCTTCGGTAATGTCATATTTTTCGATGTAGTATACCAGTTCTTGTTCAAAACGGTTCTCATCTACATTTTCTTTAAGATCTTCAATTCCTTTGCGAAGACGCTCACGTACGTTGTCCACACGCTCGGGATTAATTCGCATAATTTCGTCTAATAGATCTGCAATATTGTTTACGCGAAGTTTTAGATCTTTTTCTAAAGCAGCACCTTCAGCAGTTCGATATTCGTTAATTTCAGCAAGTGCTTCAAGAAGCGCTTTTTCGATGGCTTCAAACTCCGTTTCATCGATTTCTTCGCGCTCTGTTTTTAATGCATCTGGTAGGCGCATAGCGATTTCCAAAAGTTGAGATTCATGTTTACTGCCAATATTTGGTAAGCTTAAATCCATCATCTGTTGGATGTAACTCTTTACCGCTGCTGCATTCACTACGGCTGAAGTTTCATCATTGGATTGCTCTACATAAAGTGAAAAATCCACTTTACCTCTTGTTAAGGCGTTGGAAATTGTATTTCTAATCACCAATTCTTTCTCGCGGTATTGAGAAGGAATTCTAGCGTTTAAATCCAGATTTTTACTGTTTAAAGATTTTATCTCTATAGTAATCTTCTTATTGGAAAGTTGTAGTACACTTTTCCCAAAACCTGTCATTGATTGGATCATGCTTCATTTTTACGGTTCTGCAAAGATAATCAATTCTTAAGCAGTGCAAAGACTATGGTATAATTTCGCTTTAGCGTAGAATTTATGGGATTAGTAAAGGTGATTTTGTATAAATTCAAGCGCTCTTTCTTCTTGATAGTACTTTTTTTTATGCTGAATAAATCCTACGTGACCGCCATATTTGGGAGTTTCTAAATATAGATATGCTGAATTTTCAGCGATTTTCTTCGGAAATGATGCTGAAGTTAAAAAACTATCATTCTCGGCATTTAGTAAGAGTGTCGGAATTTTAATATTTGGTAAAAACTGAAGACAACTGCATTTCTCGTAATATTCGGCAGCTGAAGCATAACCGTGTGCACGGCTTGTGTATAACTCGTCTATCGCTAATAGGGAGTTGCAAGCCGAGATTTGACTTTTTTCGAGCTCTTTTGGGAAGGCTAGCTGTCGCTCATAAAGTATATCTTTAAGATTCTTTTTAAAACGATTGCTATACAATTTGTTTTTAGGGAGATTCAGTGCTTCCAAACTTGCAGAGAGATCACAAGGTGTAGAAACCGCGACTGCTACTTTTATTTGCTTCGGAAGTTGATCGCGCTCTCCTAGATATTTTAGTAATAAATTGCCGCCGAGGCTAAATCCAACCAAAGCAATTTCATCATACTTATCTTTCTGAAGCACGTGAGAAAGAAGTTCGGCTAGATCTTCAGTAGCACCGGCGTTATAACTTCTGTATAGCCGATTAATTTCACCGCTGCAACTTCTAAAATTCATTCCGCAGTAATCCCAACCGGTTTCAGTAAAAATTTTCGCCATTCCTAACATATATGGTCTATTGGCATCTCCCGCCAAACCATGCAATGCAATTATCAACTTTTTGGAAGAATGTTCAGTAAAAGCCCAATCGAGATCTAAAAAGTCACCATCGCCAAGTTCCAGTCGTTCTCGTTTGTCGCACTTAAAGTCAACCTTTCTAAGTGTTGCCGCATAGATCGTGGCAATATGCGGATTCTTAAAGAACCTAGGCGCTTCGTATTTACTTTCGATTACTGGCATACGGCAAATTTCAGAAAAAATTAGCTAAGGAATCTTATAATTTTAGATAAGAAAATCCGCAATTTCAAATCAAATCTTAGATGATTAAAGGGAATGTTTAAATAAGTTATGCGTGCATAGTAAATATTTGTAATTTTGTAATTCTGAAAAAATTGAAAAAGAAAAATAACTATGTATACCAAAGAGTTCGAAATACGATGGAGTGATATTGATGCCAATAGACATTTGGCTAATACGGCCTACATTAATTTTATGAGTCATACCAGGATGGCCTTTTTAATGGAGAATGGTTTTGGACAAAAAGACCTGGCAAAGCATAATCTAGGTCCGGTCGTTTTTTATGAGCATGTGTATTATTTTAGAGAGGTTTTTGCCGGAGAGCCGGTAAAAGTGAGCCTTCAGTTAAAAGGTCTTTCGGAAGACGGAATGTATTTTGAGTTTGTACATAATTTCTATGATAGCAAAGGAAGAAATTTTGCCAGTTGTGAAATGATGGGCGGATGGATTGATTTAAAGAAAAGAAAGTTGACGGGACTACCTTCAGAAATGATTGAAAACCTGGATAGCCTACCACATACCGACGACTTTAAAAAGCTTACTAAAGAGGATACCAGAAAGCACGGTAGAAAACCACAGGATATCGATCCTGAACTATTGAAATAAATCCAAGCTGAAATTATCGATTTTCAGCTTATAATTTTTAAAACCCGGCTATGCCCGGGTTTTTGTTTTTTTGAAACTTACCAGATACACTCCTACAAAAACCATTAAACCAGCAGCAACTTTTATAGTTGTTAATTGATCGGCACCAACTAAAATCGCGTATATAATCGCAATTAAAGGTTGTAGATAAATAAACACACTTATGGTAGATGCTGATAATTGTTTAAGCGCATAAATATTCAGTAGATAGGTAGAGAACGTTGTTCCCGCAACAACAAAGGCCATACGCCAAATAGCATCAAAAGGTAAATTTGCCCAGTCTACCGCAACAAATTCAGTATAAGTAATTGGCAGATTGATGATAACACCCATAAGGAAAAGCCATTTCATTAATGTAATGGCGTGGTATTTTTTAGTTAGTGGTTTTACAATTACGAGATAAAGCCCATAGGCAAACGCATTCACCATAAACAATAAATTACCTAGCGGAATATTAGGCGCATTAGAGACTTTATCGGCACTAAAAAGTATGAGAGCCAAAGCGCCAGATAATCCTAAAGCAATACCAATTCCTTTGATTAAAGTAATTTTTTCTTTCAGAATTATAGAGGCCAGGATCAATACCATAACCGGAGAAAGCGTTACAATAACCGAACTGTTTATTGGCGTAGACAAGCTTAATCCTTTAAAAAAGAAGAGCATATTTATGCACATCCCAAAGAGGGTACAGGCTAGCATTCTTGGCCAGTCTTTTTTATCAATTTTTTCCTTTGGAGCAAAAGGGCTAAGGATCCAAAATAAAATAGCGGCTCCTAACACCCGAAGCATAATAAAGCCAAAAGGTTCTATAAAAACAGGCATAACTCCTTTGGCAATCGTATGATTTAAACCATAAATTGCACTAGCACCAATTGCGGCGAGTATAGCAAGTAAGCGTTTATCCATGGATAGATGCTTTAGCGGCTGCTACATTTTTTTTAGCATTTCCGATAAAGATCTCATCATTATTTATAATTACCGGACGCTTCAAGAAGGTATAATGTTCTAGGATCAATTCTTTAAAATCTGCTTCGCTAAGATTCTTGTTTTTAAGGTCACGTTCTTTATAAAGTCGTGCTCTTTTGCTAAAAAGAGATTCGTAACTTCCAGAAAGATTTTGCATTTCTTCTAATTGAACTTGGGTGATTGCATCAGATTTGATGTCCTGAAGTTCAAATTCAGACGGCGCTTCTATCTCTTTTAAAATTCTTTTGCAAGTGTCGCAGGTAGAAAGGTAATAGATCTTTTTCATACTTAGAATTTAAGCCTGCAAAGGAAGAACTTTAAAACAGCTCTTGCAATTTATTCTTCTTCAGAAAGGTCTATTTTTAAATATTCAGAAACTTCATCAAGACTATACTCATAAGTTTTCTGTCCTTCAGCATAAGCAGCGATCTCGTAAGGATTGTAGGTTAAAATCACTTTATTTTCGTTGAAGCTAATGTTTACAGGTAAATGAAATTCATCATTTTCAAAGAACATTCCTGTGCTGTTGATGTTAACGTCCTGAGGAATATCTTCTTTAGTTCTGAAGTCTTTCTCAACAAACGCTTTAAATTCAGCCGAAAATAGATCTTTGTGCGTGTATACTTCACCCGTTTCCGGATTAAAATTAAGGTAAGTGTTACTTCCGTAGCCATGCGCACCGCCGGTAAAAGTATAAGAATTGAAATCTATACTTAGAATGTTCGCATTTTCTAAAGTAATTTCAGCAAAAACGGTAGCTTCCCAAGGAATATCGGTCTCTGGAAAATCTTCACGATAGGAAGCATAATTTTCTATAAAATCATTCACCATTTCATCAATAGTTTCGGGTGTACGGGTACTCTCTGGGCTAAAACCAGAAACTATTTGTATAATTCGATGAGCGATAGAATCATTTATTTTCTGGGCAACTTCTTTATTACCTTTAGCAACGGGGTAGTTTAAGTTAATAAAAGTACAATCTCCATCTTCGGGATTACACTGTTTATAAGCCTTCTCAACATTATAATTGGTAAAGTTTAGTTCCTTTTTTTTCTCATCTTCACAGGCAAACAGCAACATGCTGGCGAGCAGCACGAAAAGAATCTTTTTCAAAGTAATTTTAAGGTTTAGGTTATTGTTTTGCTAAAGGTACGTAGCAATTTTGGCATTGCCAATGGGTACTTTATTTTTGCTTAAAAGATTTTTATATCTACTAGATGTGATTGTATGTTTATCAATTACAGTAGATTAATCTAATAAAAACTTATTATGAAATTTAATACCAAAACTATACACGGCGGGCAGGAAAATACTGATCCTGCATACAACTCGGTAATGCCACCAATTTACCAAACCAGTACTTACGCACAAAGCACACCCGGAGGGCATAAAGGCTTTGAATATTCCAGAAGTGGAAATCCAACACGAGCCGCTTTAGAACGTTCTTTAGCCAGTATTGAAAATGGTAATTATGGAATGGCTTTTGGATCTGGTCTTGCTGCGATTGATGCGGTAATGAAGCTTTTTAAACCGGGAGACGAAATTATAAGTACCAACGATCTTTACGGTGGTTCTTATCGTTTGTTTACTTCGATATTCGAAAATTTAGGGATAAAATTCCATTTTATAGGAATGCAGGAAGCCGAAAATATCGAATCTTATATTAATGAAAATACAAAACTAATTTGGGTAGAGACACCAACTAACCCAATGATGAATATTATTGATATCGAGGCAACAGCCAAGATTGCACAAAAACACAAATTATTATTAGCCGTCGATAATACGTTTGCAACACCATATTTGCAACAGCCTTTAGAGCTAGGAGCAGATATTGTAATGCATAGTGCAACTAAATATCTTGGTGGACATAGCGATGTTGTAATGGGCGGTCTTGTGGTAAAAGATAAAGAGCTTGCCGATAAATTATATTTTATACAGAATGCCAGTGGTGGCGTTTGTGGCCCACAGGATAGTTTTTTAGTATTACGCGGAATCAAAACCTTACACCTTAGAATGCAACGCCATTGTGAAAATGGAGAAAAAGTAGCTCGATTTTTAAAAGAGCATCCTGCGGTAGCCAAAGTGAACTGGCCAGGATTTGAAGATCATCCAAATCATGATATTGCCAAAAAGCAAATGAAAGGTTTTGGCGGAATGATCTCTTTTTCTACTACGGAAGGAAGCACTGAAAGCGCGGTTAAAATACTCGAAAATCTGAAGGTGTTTACACTTGCTGAATCATTAGGAGGCGTAGAATCTTTAGCGGGGCATCCTGCAAGTATGACGCATGCCTCAATTCCAAAGGAAGAACGAGAAAAAACAGGAGTCGTAGATAGTTTAATACGATTAAGTGTAGGGATTGAAGATGGCGATGATCTTGTAGCAGATTTAAAGCAAGCTTTGGGAGAGTAGTTAGATTTTAGATCGCTTCGCTGTTAGAAAAAAAATCAAAGAATCAAGATTATATATTTTGAACGATGAATTTTTAATGTTTTAAAAATAGCATCGATTTATAAAAAAATATTCTCTAAATCTGCTTTTACACAGCTGACAGCTAAACCTGAAGATTAAAATAAAAAATGAGGGCTGAAATTATCGAATTTCAGCCCTTATTTTTTTGATCGATATGCTATAATCTAAAAGCGAAGCAGTCTATCTTATATACTAAATCACTTTACCTAGAGCCAAAATTAATTTTTGTATTTCTTCTTCGGTATTGTAGTGTACTAAACTTATTCGCACTACGCCGTTTTTATCTTTTAAGTTGAGGTCTTCGATTAATTTTTTAGCGTAAAAATCACCAAACCGAATTCCTATTCGATAGTCATCGACTTTTTCGACAATTTGATTACTTTTTAGATCTTTGTGTACAAATGAAATTGTGGGGACGCGTTTAGAAGCATCAGCTTCAGGATGTCCTATAATTTTCACTTTTGGATTCTCATTCAAGAATTCAAGAAGTTTTTTAGCCAGACTTTCCTCGTGTTCAGCAATAACTCCGTAAGACTTTTTCAACATTATAGCTGTTGAATCTTTTTCTCCCGGAAAATGCTGTTTGTAAAATTCCTGAAAATATTCTGTTATTCCTAAAAGGCTATACGTAAGTTCGAAATTGAAGTTTCCGGGCTGGAATTTATACGGAATATCATCTTTTTTGAAAAAGGAATGATTAATACCTTCCATTCCTAAAAGCAAATCATACTTGCCATACATCAATGCTAAATGAGGGCCGTAGGTTTTATACCAGCTAAAGGTGTAGAAATCTACATCCCATTCCTGCACATCAATCTGGCGGTGTGGTGCATAAGCAACACCATCTACACAAATTAGCGAGCCATTATCGTGAACAATTTCAGCAATTTCTTTAATAGGATTTATAGTTCCTAAAATATTAGAGCAATGTGTAACTGCGACAAGTTTGGTCTTTTTAGAAAGCAATTTTTTAAGTTCAGAAAGTTCTAGCTCCATAGTTTCTGGATTGGCTTTCCAAACCTTAATTTTGATTCCTTTTTTCTCCAGATCGGTCCATGGTGAAACATTGGCCTCATGATCGGTATTTGTAATGATAACTTCATCACCTTCTTGCCATCGCCTGCTTATTGATAAACTCAGAATTCTAAAAAGCATGCTCGAAGAAGGTCCAATGATTACTTCTTCGGTTTGTTTAGCATTAATAAATTTAGCGATCTGTTTTGTTGCCCAACTTAATTTTTCTCCGGCTTCTTTACTAATTTTATAGGACGCTCCAAGTTGAACGTTATGATGAATTAAATATCCATTTATACGTTCAATAACCTTTCCCAGAATCTGGGAGCCGCCAGCATTATCCATAAAGACAAAATCTTTATCCAGCGCCGGAAATTGTTTTCTAACATAGTCTATATCCATAATCTCTATTTGTCCAGAAGACTTTCATTAAATAATTTGAGAATTCTGCTATACTCATCGGTCCAGCTGCTAGGTTCTACAAAACCATGACCTTCTACGGGATAAACCGCCATTTCCCAATCGTCTTTTCCTAATTCAATCAATCGTTGTGAAAGTCTTACCACATCTTGGAAATGCACATTTACATCTACCATTCCGTGTGCGATCAATAAATCTCCTTCTAGACCTTCAGCAAAATAAATAGGAGAAGATCTGCGGTAGGCAATAGGATCATTTGTTGGTTCGTTAAGAATGTTTGCAGTGTATCCATGATTATAATGCGCCCAGTCTGTTACCGATCTCAATGCTGCTCCTGCAGCAAAAGTATCTGGCTCGTTAAACATGGCCATCAAAGTAATAAATCCTCCGTAACTACCGCCGTAAATTCCAATTTTTTCAGGATCGATGTTGTGATTTTCAATCAGGTATTTTACACCGTCAACCTGATCTGATAGATCTTTACCGCCCATGTGTCGGTAAATTCCGGTTCTCCAATCGCGCCCGTAACCCGCACTTCCGCGGTAATCAATATCAATTACGGTATAGCCTAAATCGGTTAATAAGTTATGAAACATATATTCTCTAAAGTAAGACGACCACCATTGATGTACATTTTGTAAATAACCGGCACCGTGCACAAATACCACAGCTGCATCGTTTTTGGTTTCTTCACTTGGCGTGTATAATCTTGCAGGAACCATAACACCATCTTCGGCTTCAAACTTTATAAGTTCTGGTGTTCTCCAGCCGTAATTTGAAAAAGCTTCCGATTGGCCGCTAGTCAATTGTTTTGCTTCGCCTTTTCCCGTTTTCTTCAAGTATAACTCCCAAGGTTTATTGCTGTAAGAATAGTTAATCGCCATGTATTTTTCATTTGGAGAAAGATATACTTGATTGTTCCCAACCATGTTGGTTAACTTTTCCATTTTGCCACCCATCAAAGGCATTTTATAAAAGTGACGTACATCTGGCCCTTCTGCAGAAGTAGTTAAATACCAGTATTTTTTATTATTCGATAATTCAGGGTCAAAAACTTCGTAATCGCCCGGCGTAAGATCTTTTTTATTTCCGTTATCAACATTCAGTAAATAGAGATGAGAATATCCGGTAGCTTCCGATTGAAAATAAACATGCTTGTTATCGTGTAGCCATCCTAAGGTTCCGCCACCAAAAGACCAGCCAAGACCAGGGCCTGCGATCCATGCTTCATCCCGTTGGCGATCTAAAGTTTTTAGAATTCCATCTTCAAGGTTAAGCTGGGCAATCCAGCGGTCTTTATTGTCTTTAGAACGAATGCTGACAATGGCTTTCGCTCCATCTTCAGAAAAATAGGCTTTAGAAGTAATTACTTCGCGAACTTTTTCATCCCATTCTTTATCTGGATAATCTTTCACATAATCTGGTAAGTCTTTAATGCCTTCAAGATCCTCTGTACTTACCATAAACACAGTATCTTTTTCGATATTGTAAAGTGCTAGTTCCACTTTGGTAATATCATCACCTACTTTAGACCGTGCCGGGAGGTCTTTGGTATAACCCGATTGGTCTACATAGTTTGGAACTTCAGTATTATCACCACGTTCCCTTTTAATTAAGTTGAAGCTTACATATTTTCCGTTAGGAGAAATGCTGATACCTGAAATTTGTTTATCCCCGATATAAAAAGTATACGGTTCTCTTTCTAGAATACTTTTACGGTAGGCTTTAGAAGCTTCCGATTTTTCTTTTCGCTGATTTACAACTTCTAAAAGATCAAGATTCTCATCTTGGATCCATTGATTTTTATCAGAAAGCTTCTCTTCTTTGTCCTTTACTTTAGTTCCTTTACTGATATTGGTTAATTTAGTAATGCTTCCGTTATCGAGATTATAAACAAAAGCGTTATTATTTAGAACAAAAGAAACTTTAGATTCGTCTGCCATAAATTGGGGATCACGAATACCTTCTCCCAGATTTAATAATGCTGTTCTAGATGCTTTTCTAATATTATATAAAACAAGCTTCCCATCTTCAGTAAAAAGTATCTCACTCCTTTTATCGTTATAATCTCCGTAACGCGGAATCATATTTTCTTTTTCTGCCTGAGAAACTTTTATAATCTCGGAATGCTTGGAAAGATTGATCTTATATAAAGAATCGTCTGGATCTTTCTCTAGATTATATTGAAAATAAATGTTCTCACTATCAATTCCCCACTGAATTCTGGATGGGAAGGTTCCCATCCATTCAGGATCTTGCATAATTTTTTCAACAGAAAGCTCACTTTGTTGGGCTTGTAAGGAAATGCTACTAAAAGCAATAAATGCCAGGATTGCGAAATTGCTAAAACGAAGCGTAATTTTTATCATTTAGGTAAATATTGGATTTCAATTAGTGATGATATTTCTATAAGTCGAAAAACGAATCTTTCGAAACCAAAATACTCAAAAAATGTATTATTCAGCTTTCTTTGAGAAAAGCTTTAAAATTTGCACACAATATACTTAAAATCACTTTCCAATTCAAGAATAATAGGCGCTAAGCTGTGATTTCAGTAGAGAATATATTTATATTTGAGAGCTATATTTCACCAATTTTTTAATCAAAATCCAATGAAAACTAAATTACAACTAGCTTTTGTGTCGATGGCATTAGCTGCGACAACCTCGTTTGCACAACAGCAGGATCCTATTGTACAGGAAATCGTTACAGAG